>JAGUUF010000062.1 GCA_020063545.1 Cytophagales bacterium | reverse complement strand
CGGAGAGTAGCACATCGAATGGCACACCATCATCAATGGGCGGTAGCGGAATGAACAAAAAGTCGGGGGGTGCCATGAGTGGCGGGACGCAGTCAAGTAACTCAATGAATGCTGCAAATCCATCATCGGTAATGGGTGGGCAATTTTCAATTCGCGAAGGTATGTATGTGTCTACAGGTCAAAGCCTCTTCAAAGTGGTAGATGGCACTCGCCTTTGGGCCGAAGTATACTTTCCGGCAAAGGAAGGCGCACAAATCAAAAAAGGCGAACAGATTGAACTCCACGTGAAAGGTTCGCAAAAAGCCATCCAAGCTAAGGTGGACTTCATTCAACCCTTTTTCAGCGAAGGCAAACAATTCCTACAGGTTCGATCCTACATCGATGTAGACAAAAATGAAATCCGTGTCGGACAACTATTAACTGCGCATGTTGTGCAGGCACATGATCAGGCGTTGTGGGTACCCAAAAAAGCAATTCTTGATTTAGGTGTTCAGCAAATAGTATTCATCAAAGAGAAAGGTACCTACACACCCTTTAAAGTAAAAACGGGTTTAGAGGCAGATGGCTGGGTTGAAATAACTGAGGGGTTAACCGAATCGGCAGACGTTGCCGCCAACGCTCAATACATGATAGACAGCGAGAGTTTTATAAAAGTAATTAATCCATAACAGCGATGAAAACTACAATTCAATATTCAGTTGTTATTATCATCATACTACTGATCGGGTGCAATGGAAAAAAAGATGGTCAGTCCTCTGAAATAAAACAAACTTATACATGCCCCATGCACCCGCAGATTGTTCAGGATAAACCCGGCACTTGTCCTATCTGTGGTATGGACTTGGTTCCGATTACAGCAGGTGGTGATAAGTCAGAAGTAACACTCAGTGAAAGCCAGATTGAACTTGCTAATATTACCGTGCAGCGAGTGTCTGTTCAGGAAATTGGTAACAGCATACTTCTGAACGGCCGCCTCAGGGCGGATGAGACGCAGACTGAAGTAGTGAGCACCAGGGTTCCGGGCCGGATTGATAAACTCTTTATCAAAGAAACTGGCATCCCTATAAATCAGGGTCAACTGATTTATGAAATTTACAGTGAGCAATTGCTCACATACCAGAATGAATATCTACTTGCTCTTGCGCAATCCCAATCTATTGACAATAAGCGGTACTCCTCTTACCTGGAGGCTGCGAGGAAAAAGTTATGGTTGTACGGAATGACAGAAGATCAGATTGCTGAACTATCCAAATCGAAAACCACTAACCCACGCATACAATTCGTAGCCCCTGCCGCGGGCATCATTACCGAAATACCTGTTGCCGAAGGACAGTACGTTGCCGAAGGCGCAGCCATCTATCGCTTAGAAAAACTCAGCAAACTCTGGGTGGAAGCGGAAATGTACCCGCGAGAAGCATCGCTTATTAAGTTGGGCGACCGCATAACCATTTATGTTAACGGATTCGAAAATCAACCCATTGAAAGCAAGGTCATCTTTCTTTCCCCGGAATACCGACAGTCCAGCCAGATATTTGTATTACGTGCTTCCCTTGCTAATAATGAGCATCTCTTCGCACCCGGTATGCAGGCGGAGATCGTCTTCGAACATTCCAAAAAGAAAGCGTTGACGTTACCTGCGGATGCCGTTATCCGCGAAGAGTTGGGTAATCATGTGTATAAGAAAACCGGTGTTGGTAAGTACCGACCACAAATGATCACTACCGGGCTGGAGAATTTTAACAAGGTCGAGATTACGAGTGGTGTGGAAGAAGGTGATTCAATTGTTGTGACGGGCGCCTACCTGCTGTACAGTGAAATCGTACTCAAGAAAGGAGTTAACCCAATGGCTGGGCATAATCACGATCACGAGGCTGCACAAACAAGTGATGCAACGCAAGTTACCACGGTGGAAAAGCCAATGGTGGTAGATCAGGCATTTACAAAACAGCTCAAAGAATTACTGACCCCTTACTTCAAAATAGAAGAGGCCCTTGTAGCATCTGATGCCAAGTCTGCATCTGCTCAAACAAGTGCGTTCAATACGGCTTTGAAGAATGTCGATATGGGTTTGCTAAAAGGAGATGCACATATGAAGTGGATGGACCAACTGAAAAGTTTGGAGACAGCTACCAAACTCATTTCGTCCGCTACGGATGTTGATGTTCAACGGGCAGCTTTTTCTCAACTCACAAATGCTCTCTATTCATCAATTAAAACATTTGGAGTGGAGGGACTTGACGCATACTATCAGTTTTGCCCAATGGCATTCGATAACAAAGGTGCTTTTTGGATCAGCGATAAAAAGGAAATCAGCAATCCTTATTTCGGTGAGCAGATGCTGCGCTGTGGAGAAACAAAGGAGATTTTAAAATAACCGTATGGCCAAGCCTTGTTGCGAAAATGGTGATCTTAAACCACCACCATCCTGGAAAGTGTGGCCAAGAAGAATAGTCTATGCCATTCTGATTGGAATAATACTATTCGTTCTGTGGAGCCAACTCATGCATCAACAACAATAAAAAATAAAAAATGACTGAAAGCAAAAACTACATACCCGCATTGAAGTACGACTGGCTTACAAAAGTGTATGACCCTGTTCTGCAACTGACCATGCCTGAGCGAAAATTCAAATCGGCTTTGGTCGATCAAATGGAAATCAGACCGAATGATCGGATTCTGGATTTTGGATGTGGTTCGCTCACGCTCTCTATCATGGCTGCTCAGAAGCATCCCCAGGCTCAGTTCTTTGGCGTTGATATCGATGAAAAAATAATTTCCATCGCAAAAGAGAAACTTTCAAAAACAAGCCTGAACATTGACGTGCAGCAATACGATGGCAATAAACTTCCATACCCGGATAACTCGTTCGATCATGTAATGTCAAGCCTGGTGTTTCATCATCTCACGCTGCGCCAGAAATATTTTGCGTTGGAAGAAATCCGCAGAGTGCTTAAGCCTTCCGGAGAATTTCACATAGCAGATTTTGGCAAACCGGCTGGTGCCCTGCAGAGGGTAGGATTTTATGCCGTTCAACTTTTGGATGGATTTCGGACAACGACTGATAACGTTGAGAATTTGTTAGCCAAAGCCATCAAAGAAACTTTTCAAAAGGCAGAAGAGACTGCACATTTTAAGTCGATGGTCGGCACAGTAAGACTTATCAAAGCAAGAAAAACAACCAATACGATTCTATAAACAACTAATGATAATCAATAACAACCATGAAAACAAAAATGATGATGCTTATCCTGGTTCTAGGTAGCTGGGGAGCTTTTGCACAACACGATCATGCCGGGCATGAACAGAAGAAGACCGATCAAGCGATGGTGATGTTTAAGGATCCTAAACTGGGCAAGGCATATGAGCACTACATTCATGTGAAGAACTCATTGGTAGCCTCGGACAACGAGCAAGCAAAAGCTAGCGCTATTGAATTGAGTCAAGCATTAAAAAATGCCAAAGTATCAACAGCTTCTATTGAAGCGGCAACTAAGTTAGCTAATACTTCAGATTTAGATGAGCAACGTAAGTTGTTCAGCACGCTTAGTAACGAAATGGCGACTTTGGTAAAGGATGGGAAACTGTCAATGGGTATGCTTTATCTAGAGTATTGCCCCATGGCAAACAATAATAGTGGTGCCTATTGGCTCTCCAACGAAAAGGAAATTAAGAACCCTTATTTCGGAGACAAAATGCTGAAATGCGGTAGTGTAAAAGAAATGATT
>JAGUUF010000218.1 GCA_020063545.1 Cytophagales bacterium | reverse complement strand
CCGTGCTGTCGAAGTTAATTTTCAGGTGGAAAGCGCCCATCGTTTTTCGTAACGCCAATACGGTAAGCGATTTTATCAACACCGTACCCAAACGTATATTCAATAAATTTCTTGTGAGCCGGGTAAGCCATGTGGCTTCCGTTAGTGAAGTATGCCGCCAGGATTTTATTAAAACGTACTCCTATTCAGAAGCAAGAACAACCACGCTGACAATAGGTTTAAACCTTGATCCGGTTGATAAAACCCTGCCGGCTGACGTTCGACCGCTTTTTCAGGCCGGCAACGTACTGGTACATGTGGCCAGTTTTGTGCCGGAAAAGAATCATGCCGGTTTGCTGAGAATTATGAAAAAACTGGTGGAACGTGGTAATGAGGTGAAACTACTATTGATTGGCGATGGCAAGCTAAGACCTGCCGCTGAGCAGCAGGTGGCGGATATGAAATTATCTAGCCATGTTTTCTTATTAGGCTACCGCAAGGATGTGCTTTCCCTGGTAGCCAATGCAGCCGCGTTTTTACTGCCCAGTTTAACGGAAGGTTTACCGGGTGTGATTCTGGAAGCTATGTATTGCAAAACAGCGGTGGTAGCCTACGATGTAGGCGGCATCAGTGAAATAGTGAAACCGGGGGAAACCGGCTGGCTTATAAATAAAAATGATGAAGAAGGTTTTGTAAACGCAGTAGTGGAAATACTGGCAGGAAAGAATGTGGACAAGATTACGGAAACTGCCTATAACCTGGTAGTTAACGAGTTTGATAATAAGAGTATTGCCAGACGATTCGAAACGGTTTACCGCGAGTTGGCAGAGCAGGAGTAAAAGGTTGAAGGGTTAGAGTTACCGGTTTTGGGTAGGTTTAACTTCCTTGAAAATCGAATACAATGCGTTCGAAATACAAGGATGAGCACCTGGAGTTTGCCTTAAGTAAGGTACCTGGAAAAGATATGTTCCTGATTTTAAAACGTTAATTGTAATTCGAATTGCCCGAAAAAACTAAAATCCTCCACATCATCAAATCCCTCGGGCGGGGCGGGGCCGAAATGCTGCTGCCCGAGACACTGAAGCTCCATAACCAGGAAAAATTTGAGTTCCACTATATCTACTTTCTGCCCTGGAAGAATCAAATGGTATCGGCCATTGAACAGGCTGGCGGAAGGGTAACCTGCCTGGAGGCTTCCAATAATGTTGCGATCATCCGAAAGACCCGGTACGTAATCCGCTATTGCAAAGAAAATCAGATTCGCCTAATCCATAGCCACCTACCATGGGCCGGCATGGTGGGAAGGCTTGTTTTTAAACAAACACGGATACCGGTTATTTATACCGAACATAACAAGCAGGAGCGGTATCACATCATTACCCGGTTAATGAATCGCCTCACGTTTAACTGGCAATCTGCAGCAATTGCAGTTTCGGGTGATGTACTGGACTCCATAACCAAAAAAATCCATCCGTCAATACCGGTGCGTAAAATCTTGAATGGGGTTAATACCGGTTTTTTTCAACGCGATAATGAAGCAGGCCTGGAACTCCGCGTAAAACTGGGCATTCCCGGTAATGCTGTTGTGGTCGGCACAGTAGCCGTATTCCGGTTTCAAAAGCGACTGATAGAATGGCTGGAAGTTTTTAAGAAGGCATCGGAAAGCAATCCCCGGCTTTATGGAATAGTAGTAGGTGACGGCCCGCTGCGAAAAGAATTGGAGTTGACCAGGAAAAACCTGGGGCTTGAAGAGCGGGTCATTATGCCCGGTTTGCAAAGCGATGTAAAACCGTGGTACTCGGCAATGGATATTTTCATGATGACTTCGGTGTTCGAAGGGCTCCCGGTGGCATTGCTGGAGGCCATGAGCATGCAATGTGCAGTAGTAACCACAGATGCCGGTGGTATAAAAGAAGTGGTACGCGATGCAATTGACGGTATTGTTGTAACGACAGAACGCTACAGAGATTTGTCGGAACAGATTGCGTTGCTGGCCGGTGATCAACAGCGCAGGATGGATTTAGGTGAAGCTGCCCGCAAATGTGTACTGCAGAGATTCAGTTTAACGAGGATGGTGATGGAATTGGAGAATTTGTATTCTGAATTTTATAAAGACACCTGACCGACTTTGTGTCAAAGTAATTCCGGGGTATTTTTAACCAAAAAGACGCAACCGTACAATAGGGGTTATGGAGATCAGACAAGCACATGAAGGCGATATACCCGCCATTGTTGAATTACTGAAACTTAGCCTGGGTGAATCGCTGATGCCGAAGTCAGAAGCGTTCTGGCGCTGGAAACACCTCGATAACCCGTTTGGGAAGTCGCCTGTGTTGCTGGCCTTTCACGGTAACCTGTTGGTTGGCGTACGGGCCTTTATGCGTTGGGAGTGGAGAATGGGCGACAGAATCTATAAGGCAGTACGGGCAGTTGACACGGCTACCCATCCGGAGCACCAGGGAAAAGGAATTTTTAAGAAACTTACGCTGAAACTGGTGCAGCAATGCCAGCGCGAAGGAGTTGATTTTATCTTCAACACTCCGAATAAAAGCAGCAAGCCGGGCTACTTAAAAATGGGATGGAAAGAATTGGGCCGGCTTAAGGTGGGCATCCGGCCAGTACTCAGATTTTCAACTGAAATCTCTCCGCAAGTTGAAGAAACTTTTAAGTGGAACTCTGCGATAATGGGAGAAATACAGGTCAACGCATCAGCCAAAGCAATACTAACCCATTACACACCCGGCTTTTTCCATTGGCGTTACGGGGCTAATCCGAATGTTCGGTACTACCTTGCAGGTGATGACGCAGGACAGTTCGTGATATTCCGGCTTAAGAAGCACCGGATTGGCACGGAGTTCAGGGTGGTTGACGCGGTAATGGCCGATGGAGTTTCTGCAAACGCATTCAGCGAGTTGTTGTGGCATGCGATTGATCAAAGCGGTGCCAGGCTGGTAACCATAGCCGGTGAATACCTGCCCCACTTTTTTCTGCCGATGAAAGTTGGTCCGGTGGTTACCATAAAACCCTTAAACATGGATAAAGCTATATCTTTCGGTAACTGGAAACCTTCGCTGGGTGATATGGAAGTATTCTGATGGTACAGGGAATCATTATCTGGCTGCTTACCTTATTGCTTACCTATTTGTTTATAGGGGTGGTGAGCCAGCGCCATGCCGGACTGAATAAGCGCTTCCTCCTGATTTTGTACCTGTACCATTCACTTCTTGCCATTACCTATTATGCCTATGCGCTTTCAAATCCCTCTGATTCGAAGGGCTATTATTTTAAAGCCAGCACAAAATTTCTTGGCGATTCATGGTTCGACTACTTTGGTGTAAGCACCGCCTTCATTGATTTTATTTCTTTTTTCCTGGTTAACCGCCTGGGCCTAAATTACGAAGGCTGTATGGTAGTATTCTCATGGTTCGGTT
>JAGUUF010000007.1 GCA_020063545.1 Cytophagales bacterium | reverse complement strand
GGGCTTACCTCGATTTTGCCCGCGAGGTTTCGGAAGGTAGGTATGTGCCGACACCGCCCGTCCAAGACCATTCGGCTGCCTGGTACTTATCAGCAGCAATATGCAAGTGGGCAACCTCTGCCAACGTTCTCTTCGGATTGGCTCCGGGATTATGGCCTGTTGGAGACCTTGTACTTCAGGAATCGGCTCTTCATTCCGGGTTGCTCTTTTGCGATGATGATGCCTATGAGCAAATGGTTACCGTTAAGGACGGACACGTTTACACCCCGTTGCTGGCCGAACAGAAATCGTGGCCGTGGATGCGTATATACAGCCGCAACTGGTGGAACAACTGCGAATTGGTACAGCAGGATATCGGCCGGTTTGCGTATCGGTTTAGCCGCATATCCGATAATCAGTCAAACGAATAACATTCCTTCAAATGCTGTTCTTACACCCTATATAACAGTTTGATTTTCTTTTCAGCGGAAGTTCCTTAGCTTTTGATCTTTAAAACGTAACGTATGAAATACATTTCTTACCTGGCATTGCTTGTTTCAACCTGCCTGTTTGCGCAAGGCACAGTATCGAAGGCGCCCGAAGTAAAGGAAGGTGATGGTCCCTTTCCGCAACTTATCATCAGGGGTGTAACGCTTATCGATGGTACCGGTGCACCTCCCATTGGTCCGGTTGATATCGTTGTGCGCCAAAACCGCATTGAACGAATTGCAAACGTGGGTTACCCGGGTGTTCCGGTTAACCAGGAACGAAGGCCAAAGCTTGATGCCAACGGAAAGGAACTGAATGCGGAGGGTATGTACCTGCTGCCGGGCTTTGTGGATATGCACGGCCATATTGGCGGTGGCCAGGCACCTAATGCAGAATATGTTTTCAAATTATGGATGGGTCATGGCATTACAACCGTTCGGGATCCTTCAGCCGGCAACGGACTGGATTGGGTACTCGATCAGAAACAGAAAAGCGCTAAAAACAGTATTACCGCCCCAAGAATTTATGCCTACACTTCATTTGGCCAGGGCAGCGACAGGCCCATCAGCACCCCCGAGATGGCCCGCGAATGGGTGCGCAGCAATAAAGCCAAAGGCGCTGATGGAATAAAGTTTTTCGGTGCGGCACCTGAAATTATGCAGGCTGCCATCGAAGAAAATAAAAAGCTCGGCTTACGCTCGTGCTGCCACCACGCACAGATGGATGTGGCGCGGTGGAATGTGGTGAAATCGGCCCGTGCCGGGTTAACCAGTATGGAGCATTGGTATGGATTGCCTGAGGCGTTGTTTACCGACCGTACTATTCAGGATTACCCGCTTGATTATAATTACCAAAACGAACAACACCGGTTTGAAAATGCCGGAAAGTTGTGGAAGCAGGCCGCCCCTCCGTTTTCCGAACATTGGAACAACGTGATGAATGAACTGCTGAAGCTGGATTTCACGCTCGATCCCACGTTTAATATTTATGAAGCCAGCCGCGATCTGCATCGCGCACGCAGGGCCGAGTGGCATGAAGAATACACGCTGCCGCAACTGTGGTCGTTCTATCAGCCCAACCGCAGGGCGCACGGGTCGTACTGGTTTGCCTGGGGTACGGAGCAGGAAGTGGCGTGGCGAGAAAATTACCGGCTGTGGATGACGTTTGTAAATGAATATAAAAACCGCGGAGGCAGGGTAACTACCGGCTCGGATTCGGGCTTTATTTTTCAGTTGTACGGATTTGCATATATCCGCGAACTGGAACTGCTGCGCGAAGCAGGGTTTCATCCCCTTGAGGTGATTCGCTCGGCCACGCTGTATGGTGCGCAGGCGCTGGGTGTTGATAAGGACCTGGGCTCGGTTGAAGTAGGTAAGCTTGCCGATTTTGTTATTGTCGATCAGAACCCGCTTGAAAACCTTCAGGTGCTTTACGGAACAGGTGCCATTAAACTTTCGGATGATAACAAACCGGTGCGAGTTGGCGGGGTGAAGTACACGGTTAAGGATGGTATTGTTTATGATGCCAAAAAACTGCTTGCCGATGTACGTAAAATCGTTTCGGACGAAAAAGCAAAAACCGGCTTTACGATAAAGCAGCCCGGAATTGAATAAATTTTTTTGGAGATCGATTAATCTTTATTGGACAAATTTCGTTACATTGGAAGACAAAATTCCTATTAATGGCAACGAAACCCCGTAAATACTCAAAAAAAAGATCGG
>JAGUUF010000156.1 GCA_020063545.1 Cytophagales bacterium | reverse complement strand
TTGGCCGGATTTTTTAGAATTTAAAGCCGTAAACCCGGTTTTGCCTTGTTTTTTACCCTCTAAAATACCTATACTTGTGGCCTTAAACCTTCAAAAATGAACCTGACCAAGATTGTTGCAATCGTTTTGTTTATTGCTTCGCTCGCGCTCGCATACTATCTCTACAGCAGTATAGCCACCACCATTGAAGAAACGGAAAACATTAAAGCAACCGAAAGCCAAATCATCGACAAATTATCGGTAATCCGTGAGGCACAAAAAGTATTTCTGGAACAAAACAGGCGGTACACCAGCAACTGGGATTCATTGATCAATTTTATTGAAACAGCCGAGGTTCCCATTTTACAGCGAAGGGAAATTATTAAAGAAGCCAGTTATGGCGTGGATTGTGTGAAAGTTATGATTGATACGCTGGGCTTCATCTCCGCTAAGGATAAAATATTTAAAAAGACCTACTCCGTTAATGCGGCCGATAACGGAACCTTCCTTGGGTATGCCGTTAATGTTGGCGACTTTGTTGTGAAAGGTAAAAAATCCTATTCCCTTAGAAGGGACGGCAGCGATCGGGTTGAAGAATATTCCTTCCTGGATAAAGGTACGGTATCCAGCCTGGCACCCGTTAAATCAGGCGATCGGGTAACCAAAGGCCAGAACCTGATTACGTTCTGGGATTACCAACTGAACCCGAACGTGGATATTAAAAACCTGTCTAAAGTTCCCGGCTCTGATAAAACATTTGACATTTTTACTGCAACCATTGACCGCAGCGGGATAAAGGTGTGGGTAATTGAAGTGAAAGATCCTGCACCGATCAATCCTGACCGGAAGGAAAGCAACGAAGCCAAAAACCGGAAACCGCTTCGCTTCGGATCAAGAACGGATGTAACAACGGCCGGAAACTGGGAGTAACTTGCAAACCAGCGTTGTTCAATATAAGCTGATAAAGAAAATAAAAGATGAACGTTTTGATGAAGAAAACATTCATCACTGCCACCTGCTGATCAACATCGGCAGCCGCGATTTCCAGACACTCATTGTTGACCATTCAGATAACCGGGTTCTGTACCTGGAAGATTATGTGCTGCCGTCAGTTGGTTCAGGCACCGAACTGATGGCAACCCTCGACAGCCTGTTCGACAGCCACGCCCTGCTTAAAGCAGGCTTTTGGAAATCGATAACCATCGCGTTCAAAAACCAAAAGTTCGTGCAGGTGCCGCAGGCACTTTTTGTGGATACTGCCCTGGCTGATTACCTGCGCTTCAATGCGCGGTTGGATTCAGACCATGAAGAGTTTTTGTACACGGTGCTGCCGAAAAGCCAGGCGGTAACGGTTTTTGCAGTACCAAAAAATCTTAAAGAATGGCTTGATTCCGTGTATGCCAACAATAAACCGGTTTATACACATCAATCGGGTGCGCTGATTGAGGCAACCCTGCAGTATGCAAAAAACCGAACGGATAACCCGCTTTACATTTATGTTGACCGGTTCAGGCTGCACATCCTTGCCGTACAAAACGGCACCTTGCACTACTATAACCAATTCCTGATTCAGAATTTTTCGGATTACGTAAAGTATATTATGCTGGTGATGAAGCTGTTGGGTATGGACCAGAAAACCGGCCAGGTAATGATGTGGGGCTACATCGGCAAAAACTCACCCCATTACCACGAGTTTTACAAATACATTAACAACGTAACCTATGGAGGCCGGCCCGATTTCCTCAACTTCGGGTATCTGTTCGATGAAATCCAGGACCAACACTTCCTCGATTTATACGGCATTTACCTGTGCCGCCAGGGTTGATAATACCACGCGATTTCCTGACCTTTATTGTGCCACAACCCCGACACCATGAAGCGCATTGCCCTGTTTCCGGGATCATTTGATCCGTTTACCAAAGGCCATGAAGATATTGTTCTTCGTGGATTAAAACTATTTGATGAAATTATCATTGCCATCGGGTACAACAGCGGAAAGAGCGTGCGGTATTTCCCGGTAAACGAAATGGTGCAGCACATTAAAGCAACCTTCGCGGCACATCCTAATATTTCGGTACATACCTATGCTGAACTGACAGCCGAATTTGCCCGCAAGCACAAGGCAAACTACCTGCTGCGCGGCCTGCGCAACACTACCGACTTTGAATATGAAAACAGCATCTCGCAGATTAACCGACAGTTATTTGTTGAACTGGAGTCTGTCTTTTTAATCACCTCGCCCGAATTTGCCTGGATCAGTTCGTCCATCATCCGCGAGGTGCACAAATATGGCGGTGATATTTCGGGTTTCCTTCCCTATAAACTTTAAACAACCTTCAGCTCGGCCAGCTCGTAGTACCGCTCAAACACGTAGCGGATAGACTTGTACGAGTGTTCAAGGGCGTGGTACACCTCTTTAGGGTTCATCCAACGGATTTCTTCAATGTCCTCCTGGCCATCGGGCCTCATTTTCGAATCATCAACCAGGTCCATCACATACCACCGCGTTTTTTTAAGCATGGCCTTCCGATTCATGGTATAGGTGTGCCAGGTGGTGCATATTTTAGGGCCAATCTTTACACCGATGTTGCACTCCTCCTCCACTTCACGCACAGCGGTTTCCCTGTACTTTTCATTTTTTTCCTTTTTGCCCTTCGGCAGGTCCCACTTTTTCATCCGGTAGATCATCAGGAACTTATCTTTTTTCCTTACCAGGCCTCCTGCTGCCTTAATAATGCTGAATTTATTGCGGAGGTAGTTCTTAACCCGCGTATAATCGGTGGCCGAAATATGCAGCGAAAGCAACCCAAAAGGCACTTTTGAATTTAATAACGAAAACAGCAGGTCGAGCTCTGCTTCCTTCACATTCTTTACCCAAACATGGTGCGCCAGTTTGGCCTGGGTTATCAGTTCTTTTGCTGCATCAATGGTGTGGGTAAAATGGCCGGCATAGGGAGCTTCATCAACCTTGTAAATCCTTACGGGTATGTCGTTGACGAACAAAATCATGCCGGCATTCAATAACAGGAATCCATTCGTGCAAAAGAATAAATATTTTCCATGCCGGCAAACACCCATACAAGTTTTTTAGTCGACTTATTGGGAAAACCAATGCTTTACCTGATTTTCGGGTTTTAATTGCCGCCTATGCCTATACTTAAAGTGCAACACAGCACCGCAGCCGTCATCGCCTTACAACTTTTAAAAATTGAGGCCATAAAACTCAATACCGAAAAGCCGTTTACGTGGGCATCGGGATTAAAGTCACCAATCTATTGCGATAACCGGGTTTCGCTTTCCTACCCGCATGTGCGAAACGCAATTAAAGATAGTTTGACTAACGCTGTACGGGAAAACTATCCTGCAGCAGAAGCCATTGCCGGTGTGGCTACAGCCGGGATACCCCAGGGCGCCCTGGTAGCTGATGCTATGGGCTTGCCGTTCTCCTACGTGCGATCATCGCCCAAAG
>JAGUUF010000039.1 GCA_020063545.1 Cytophagales bacterium | reverse complement strand
CGTTGGGCTTGCCAAGCGCCTGCTGCGCAGAATACTGGACGGGGGTAAGTTCGGAGGAAAAACCGATAACTTTGGAAGCCCACTGTACAACCTGTGCCGGGGCCTGAGCAAACAATAACTGGGCAAGAAGAACGGGGAGTAGAAATTTCTTCATGAACTTTGTGGCGGGTTTAATTCAAGGTTTAAACATAGCTAAAATTTAAAAAACCTCCGAAAAGGTACATGAATTAGCCACTGGGCCCTACTTCGAGCCATCCGTAAAAAGTTAGGAAAAGCAGAATTCGAGGGGTGGTTATTCCAGTGTATGCTTATTAAACAGCAAAAAACCTACATGGAGCACTACTCCTATTTTATTCTCGGCATCATCGTAGTAGTTGAGGCTGAGGCTAACAGGCCCGATGGGGGAGTGGTACACAGGGCCGGTGGTAGCAGCAAAAAAAACCCGGGTAAGTTCGTTGTCGATAACCGCCTCCTGGTTTAACCCCTGCCGGATATACTCAATGGGCTTAAATAAGTAGCCGTCAATTCTCCAGTCGAGCGTACGGGGTTTGATGATAATGGCATGGCGCAAACCAAACGCCACGTAATTAAATGTCCGGAAGTTTTCGAGGATGAGGGTGCGGCTATCCTGCAAAGGCAGGAATGCTGGCGCATTGGCTATCGTACCAAAATAGTTCCTGAACACCGGTTGGTTAGAGAAAACGGCTTCGGCATAGTACCCCGGGCGGAACCACCCTTTGCTGTAATATTGCTGCGCGGTTACCCGTAATTGAAACCACTGCAGGTTACGACCGGGCGTATTTTGAAGTGAGGGATCGGCCGTGTTACCGGCTGCATATTTTTCAGTAAGGTGAAAATACTGAACCGCCAATGAAAATGCGCTGCCCGAAGAAGCATATTGCTTCCGGTCGAGTGTGCTTGATGTAAACTGAACTCCTGATTTGTACCCTGAAAGATCGAGCCTGTCAAGCGTATCGGTACTGCTGAAGGATTTTAAATTAGAGTAAAAGTCTACGTTATCGAATCCGGTAAAGGTTAATGCGGCTTTGATTGTTTTGCCAACAGGCCACCCCAGGCTTACAGAGGCCCGCCTGTCAAACCGTTTCAGCACGGTTGGTGTGGTCTTTTTCAGCAAATCGGTACTTTCCAGGAAATCAAATCCATTGTAAACCACTTCGGGCTGAATATAAAACCTGCCGAGGAACGGAAAATCAAGCCGGGCATTAGCGGTTACCGACTGGTAGAAACTTCCGGTTTGAAAGGCTGCGTAGAAGTGGCTTAGTGCGCGGTTAAAATAATAGTAGTTTAGCCCAAGATAAATGTTGCTTACGTTACGTGTGGCGATTACCCCGCCAAAATCAACCCGAAAGTTTTTTTGCGGCCTGCGGGCAAGCTGCAGTTTGTATACGGATGCTGCAGTATCAAAAAAAATACTCGGATACACGTTGTTGAAATACGTTTCCGATACCAGTTTAAAATAGCCTTGCTTTATGTCGGTAATGCTTAGCGGGTGATTTTCGGGTTTATCGTTAAAAATTCTGCGAATGTATTTTCGTTGTTTTGAGTTAAACGACTGAAACGTTAACGAACCAAACTGAAAAGGAATCGTTGCCGATTTAAATGCAGCACGTGCTGTGGTTAATTCCGCCACTGTACGTTCTGCCTGTATTCTTGATTTGATCTCCGGCATAACGCGCAGGGTTTGTTGGTACCCGCTGTCAATAAGCGCTTTTGCTTTATCAAAATCAAATGAGGTATACCCCCTAATATTCGGTTCAATATAAATGCCTGTTGAGTCCAGATCGGCCGGGTCAGAATTATCCAGCAGCATGTACAACAGTGATCGGGCAATAAGTTTTTCATCATCCTTGTATGGATATTCCTTATAGATTTTTGACGAAACATTGCTGCCGATGAGAACACCTGGATTAAACTCCCGCAGGGCAACATCAACGGGGAAATTATTATAAATACCTCCGTCAAAAAGGTATTTGCCGTCTACCCGTATAGGTGTGTAAAAGAACGGAACCGTTTGCGTGGCGCGTAAAGCATTACTCAGCGAACCACTTTTAAGGATAACCTGGCTTTGGGTAAAAACTTCGGCCGCAACTACCCGAAGGGGAACAAACAGGTTGTCGAAGTTCCCTCCGGCAACGGCCGATGCCTGTGCCAGTTTCTCCTGAAGCATAAAATTCAGTGACACATCGCTGGCAATGCTGGTATTCAACTGAAATGCCAGGGCCGAATCAAGGGATAGGTTAAGGGTTACAAACCCGGGGGCATCATCATCGCTGTAGTAATGGTAATTATGGCCGCGCTCGGGTAAACCCCTAACCCACCGCAAAAATTCATCCGACAATACCAGTTTCTCAATCTCTTCCGGGCTGTAACCTGCTGCATAAAACCCCCCTACAATACCACCCATGGACGTGCCCACAATGAAATCAACCGGAACATGGTGCTCTTCCAATGCCTTAAGTACGCCTATGTGGGCAATGCCTTTCGCTGCACCTCCGCTCAGCACAAGGCCAACCTTTTGGGCACTGAGTGTATGGCACATGCACACCCACAGCATGAAAACAATAGCCTGTTTAAAACAGCTCATTACCGTAAACTTATACGAAAACCGTATGCTTAACGTACGATACCGACTTAAAATTTCAGCGCTTAAAATGCCGAGGCCAGCACAACCTGGCTTGCCGAAGGAATTGCCTGTAACCGAAGCATCACCTCCGTTTTAAACTCATCAAACCGCTGGCGGTTGTCGGCACGAACGGGTTGCGAGGGAGGGAGTTCAACCCGCAGGGCATCAACCTGCTTTCCGTTTTTCCAAAACCGGTAACATAAATGCGGGCCGGTAGCAAGGCCGGTACTGCCGACATTTCCTATCCATTGCGCCTGTTTAACACGCACACCGCGATGGATACCCGGTGCAATTTTAGACATATGCAGGTATTGTGTGGTGTAGGTGCTGTTGTGCCGTATTTTAACATAGTTGCCGTTATTGGATGAGAAGCCAGCTTCTTCAACAATGCCATCGCCAACTGAGCGGATGGGTGTACCGGTTGGGGCTGCAAAATCAGTACCCAGGTGCGGCCGGTTAACTTTAAGCACCGGGTGGAACCGGCTACCCGAATAGCGTGAACTGATGCGTGTAAATTCAATCGGATATTTTAGCAGCGCCTTGCGCAGGCTGTTGCCATTTTCATCAAAATAATCAAGGCCTTCACCCTGTTCAAACGGAATGGCATAGTGGGGTTTGCCAAAATGGTTAAAATAGATACCATTAATTTTCCGGATGGCTATGGGCCTGCCTTCAACCTGCAGCTCTTCATATATCAACTTAAACTCATCACCACGCTGTAATCGCTGAAAGTCAACCTGCCATGCGAAAATATCGACAAACTTGTTGGTTAGTTCATACGAAATGCCCAGTTGTGCAATGGTGTGAAACAATGTTGTTTCTATTACTCCGCTGATTTCTTTTTCAACAAGCTGTACTTCGCGCTGGCATACTTCTACAGAAAGGGAGTCATCGAATTTAAAAACAATGTAATCAATGGGGTTGGGTTCATAGATGAAAGCCTTCGGTGTTTTCAGTGAATCATCCGAATAAATCAGCGTGTATTTTTTTTCGGGAGCCACCTTGCGCACATCAAAAACAGAACGGGGAAGTGCCGCCATCTGGCTTATAAGCCGTGCCGGCACATTGTATTCTCTCCACACATCGGATAGAAACTGATTTCGCTTAATCTTATCTTCCAAAACCCGTTGATTCATAACGGGCACTCCGTAGCGGGCAGGCATAATGTGTGGAATCGTAACCGGAAAATAGGTGGTGCTTACCTGCTGCACGTATTCTTTTTTCTGTTCCATACTGAACAGGAGCAGCAGCAAACTGTATAAAAAACTTATGGCCAACTTTTGCATTTCGGTAAACCGGTTTCAGCAGTTGTTAAAAAGTACCGTACAAGTTTAAAAAATGGGCTGCGTAAAGATAAAAATTTCCGAACGGTGAACAAGAACTTTCCAGGCCGGCCTGCGGCTATTAGGCCATGGGGGCACACGTTTTATTTATATAGTTCTGCAAATTTTTTCTTACCGCTATCCAGGAAGGCCACAAACTTTTCAACACTCCGGTCGTACCCGTAAGGCCACGCCAGCACACGTTCATCCTTACCTACCAGCACATAAAAGGGCTGGGCGTTGTTGTTGAGGTTGGTGATTTGCAGGTCGGCATTTTTCTTACCGATGGTCTTCTTCACCTTGTTGTCATATGAAGAAGTAATCCATTCGTTCTCCGGCAGCAGGGTTTTATCATCCACGTAAAGTGCCACAATCACAAAATCGTTTTTTAGTCGCTCAAGCACAAGCGGATCGCTCCACACTACCGCCTCCATTTCGCGGCAGTTGGTGCAGCCATGGCCGGTAAAGTCAATAAACAGGGGTTTGTTTTGCTGCCGTGCACAGTTCAGGGCCTGTTCATAGTCGAAGTAACCCTGCAACCCGTGTGGCAGGTGCAGAAAATCGGCATACCTGGGCGCATCACATATTTCATTGGCGCGGGTGCTGCGCGTCATGGCCACCAAATCAAAATCGTGTGTGTGTTGGGGGGGCAGGTAGCCGGCAAGCGCTTTTAAGGGTGCGCCCCACAAACCCGGCACCAGGTAAATCACAAACGAAAAAACAAGGGTGGCCAGCAACAACCGGGGAACAGAAATTTTTTCAACCGGACTATCGTGCGGCATGCGGATTTTGCCGAGCAGGTAAAATCCTAGCAGCGAAAAGATAACAATCCAGAGTGCGATGTTGGTATCCCTATCCAGCAGACCCCAATGATATGCCTGGTCGGCAATGCTGAAGAACTTCAGCGCAAGGGCAAGTTCCAGGAAACCCAAAACAACTTTTACCGCATTTAACCATCCTCCGGATTTCGGAAGGCCCTTCATCCACTCGGGAAATATGGCAAACAATGTAAACGGTATGGCAAATGCCAGTGAATAGGAAAACATGGCCAGGATAGGCTTCAGGATTTGGCCCCCGGCCGCCAGCACCACCACATTCCCGACAATGGGTATGGTACATGAAAAGGAAACGAGCACGAGGGTAGCTGCCATAAAGAAGATTCCGGCAAGGCCCCCTTTCTCGGCTTTCTGATCGGCCTTGTTTACAAGTTGATGGGGCGCGGTTATTTCAAACAACCCGAGAAACGAAAGTGCGAACACAATGAAAACAACAAACACAAACAGATTAGGTGCCCAATGAGTAGCCAGTGCGTTAAGGCCTTCCGCGCCAAGCAAAACGGCAAAGAGTGTTCCCGCAAGTGTATAGATGGCGATAATGGAAATGCCAAAAATAAATGCGTTGCGGATGCCTTGCTTTTTCGACTGGTTGTCGCGCAGAAAAAAGGTAACCGTCATCGGCACCATGGGAAACACGCATGGAGTTATCAGCGAGATAAGCCCCAGCACAAAGGCAAATACCAGGTACCCGAAAAACGACTCGTTGTTCAGGTTGTCGGTTCCTTCCAGGATGGATTTATCCAATACAGGACCCTTTACGGTGCTGAAAGTTGCCGCAGATTCTGAGGG
>JAGUUF010000163.1 GCA_020063545.1 Cytophagales bacterium | reverse complement strand
TTCTGCTGCCACTCGAATGTGGGTTTTTGTTTGCCTGTTCCGGTTTCTTCCAGGGTGTTGCCATTGTACACCCGGCCGTTTTTCACTACATGGCTGATGGTGTTGGTGTGGCGTATATTTTCCAGCGGATTTTTGTCAAGAATAATCAGGTCGGCAAGTTTGCCGGGCTCAATGCTGCCCAGGTCGCCATCCAAACCAAGGCCTTTTGCGCCATGGATGGTAGCCACTTTCAGGGCATCGTGGTTGGATAAACCTCCGGATGCCATTGACCACAACTCCCAGTGAAACCCGATTCCCTGCATCTCACCATGCGAGCCAACACCCGCTTTACCGCCTGCGGCAATCAGGTCTTTTACAAATTTAGCATGATCGGGGAATACGTGCTCTTCATATATAAACCAGCTGTCAACCCTGCGCGTCTTCGAGTCAAGTTCGGTTTTGTGGGTAAACCGGTTTAGCTTTTCATCTTTTGTGGGGTTTTCAGTTGCCCAGTAATAGTTTTCGGCAAAAGGCCCGCCATAGGCTACCAGCAACGTGGGTGTGTAAGTAGTGCCCGATTCCGCTACAAAAGTTGTAAAGTCCTTATACAGCGGGTAAACCGGAAACGCATGTTCATGCCCTGGATAGCCGTCAATAATCTGCGTCATGTTCAGCTTGATGTTCAGTCCGCCCTCGGTGGTTGGCATTAGTTTTTGTTCATGCGCGGCCAGGATAACCCACTGGCGCTGCTGGCGGTTTCCTACCAGGTACATTTTAATGTACCTGGTGTTGTAGTAATCAGAGTACTGCTTTAAGATATCCTTCGCCTGGTCGGCATCTTTAATATTGTATGCCCAGAAACCAACACCCGGCCCGGTAGAATAAACCCGTGGCCCCATTATCTGGCCGGCTTCTACCATATCGGCATAGGTTAATACATCGGTGGTGGCTGTTTGTGGGTCGCGCGTAGTGGTTACTCCGTAAGCAAGGTTGGCCAGGTACATCCAGATTTCGCTTTTATGAATGCCCCATGCCGGCCACATGTGCGAGTGGGTATCAACAAATCCGGGGATAATGGTTTTACCGCGCATATCCATTTTTTGCACACTGCCATCCACGCTGATGGAACCGGCCTGGCCCACCTGCTTTATCCGGTTGTTTTCAATCAGCAGGTCGCCATTTTCAATAATTTCATTTCCCTTCATGGTAATAATCCGGGCGTTCTGCAGCAAGACTTTCGATTTCGGGATGTCGCGTGGCACGTTTACTTTAACGCGAACCTCAGCCGGTTTATAGCCTTCGTCTTTTTTATCGTCTTTCTTTTCGGTCTCGGCTTTTCCATTTTCTTTTTTCTCCTCTTCCTTCTTCACCTCACTTTCCTGTTCTTTCTTTTTTTCTTCTTCGGCCTTTTTCTTCTTCAACTCCAGTTCCTTAGACTGGGCTGAATCGAGGTTGTAGGTAAACAACGCGTTGCCTAACGACCAGTGTACTACTTTGCCTGAACTTGCCCATGACGGAAATTCACCACCCAGTTTGGTCAGTTTTCGGGCAGGGAACTGCGCACTGGCGGCATCGGCCACGGAAATGGTGGGGGTTTCGCCACCGGTTTTCGGTACGGTTACCACATAGATTTCATTATTAATCTGCGCCAGCGCCTTGTCACCCTCCGGGGCCATCAGGATAACGGCTGCTGCTGATGGCTGCGGTGTGGGCTCCTGTTCGCTCTCCACCATCATGCAATGGTTCTTTGCCGACATGCCGAAGGTGGTGATGCCGGTAACTTTAACGTGCCCCTTTTCATCGGTGCCATCCCACCGGATGGAAACCAAGCCTTTTGCGAAGTGTGACAGGTAAATGCGATCGTCACTTTTTGTAAAGTGCGGGGTGTGCCTTCCACGCGATTTATCAATAATTGTCACGACACCGCCATCAGTAGAAATCCAGCCGATGCTCACTTCGGCAAAACCAACCGGGCCGTCCTGGTCTTTGAAATATTGCGGAGGGGTTACCTCAAAAACAATCCGGTTGGTATTATACGACCAGGAGAGCGCGCTGTACAACGCGGCCGCATTTGTTAGCTTTTGAACAACGGGTGCCTTGGCTTTGTAGTTGTATTTGTAAATGTGACCACCGTTTCCTTCCCAGCTTACCCATGCCAACTGGCTTCCGTCAGGGCTCCACACCGGCTGGGCTTCGGTAAAATTGAAATTACTCACCCGTTTGGGTGTGCCGTTGGGCAAGTCCATTACATACAACCGGTTTAAGGCAGTAAAGGCAACCCGCTTACCATCGGGCGAGACACGCGGGTCGCGGATTTGGGTTACTACAAATGTCGGATCGTCCGTAACGGGATACTTGAAATCAAGCAGCGGGCCCAACTCCACTTCGGTATCAACCTCAAAAGGTATTTCAATTGCATTGCCCCCGGCAACGGGAAGGCGCCAGAACTTACCGCCATATGATGCTACCACTTCTTTGCTGTCGGGTGTGAACGACATGGCCGGCAGCATACCCAGCGTACCGATGGACTCCTGTTCATCGCGTTGAACAGGATAGGCCAGCCAGCGTTCTTCACCGTTTTCGAGGTTACGCAGCACCAGCCCGGTGTGCTCGTTATACCGGCTTCCGTAAACCAGCCATTTACCATCGGGCGAGAGGGTTGGCGTAAAGGCCGAACCATAGCGCGAGGTTTTTAACTCGGTTTCACCGCGCTCCCGATCATAGACACCCAGTTGAATTTGCGGCATCATGGCGTTGTAATTCCAGCCACCGTTGCGCTGGGCGTACCAGATGTAGCGCGTGTCTTTTCCGAAGGCAGGTTCAATTACTTTCAGGTTGTCGGGCCGGCTGATGAGTTGTGCACCGCTGCCACCGTCTTTATGGAATAACCACAGTTTCAGGTTTAGCCTTCCTTTGCTGGCAACAATGTACTGGCCATCGGGTGTCCACTCGGCCGACTGGTAGTTGTCGGTGTTGCCCTTGGTAACCTGGGTTGAGTCCTTTTTATCGAGCGAAAAGTGCCAGACGTTTTCGCCTCCGCTGCGATCGGATATGAAGAGAATATTTTTTCCGTCAGGGCTGAAGCGAGGATGCGAATCAAACGCCATGCCCTTCATAAAGGGCTGGGCTTTGCCACCGGTTATGGGCAGCAGGTATAAATCGCCCAGCATATCAAACACAATGGTTTTCCCATCGGGGCTTACATCAAGCGACATCCACGAACCTTCGCTGCTTTGGATTTTTATCTTACGGGCGGCTTCCAGCGGCAGGTCTTTTTTCTTTTTCGGTTTTTCTTTTTTTACGGAATCAGATTTCGGTTCCTTTTTATCATCCTGCGCCAGTGCGCTATGAAGGACGATGAACATGGAAATGATTGTCAGAAGGTATTTCATGTGATTATGTGATTTTAAAATAAAGATGTTGAAATAAACGAACGGTATTACCGGCAGTTACAGGAGTGGTCGGGTCAGGTGAACAAACTGTTCAATTCAAGGTCAACCCGGCTAACAATAAAGGCAAAGTCGTCAATGCGTTCCACAAAGTCCAGGTCATTGGTGTTGATGATGAGCAGCCTGCCGAGTTTATAGCTGCTTATCCACTTTTCATAATACTCATTCAGGTTTTTGAGGTAGTCGAGGCGCATGGCATATTCAAAGTCGCGGCCGCGTTTCTGGATTTGCCGCACAAGCTTGGGGATGTCGGAGCGCAGGTAAATTAACAGGTCAGGCGGAGGCACAAAGTTGATCATCGAATTAAAGATATCGAGGTAGCTCTGGTAGTCGCGCTCGTTAATATGACCGCTGGCGTGCAGGTTGGCCGCGAAGATGTAGGCATCTTCGTAAATGGTGCGGTCCTGTATAGTTGTTTTTTTGTTGGTGCGGATTTCATTCACTTGCCGGAAACGGCTGTTCAAAAAATAAATTTGCAGGTGAAAGGCCCAGCGCGTCATGTCGTTGTAGAAATCGCGCAGGTAGGGATTTTTGTCAACCGATTCGTACAGGGGCGTCCATCCGTAGTGTTTGCTGAGCTTTTCAACCAGGCTGGTTTTACCGCAGCCGATGTTTCCGCAGATGGCGATGTGTTTGAGTTGGGTCATGTATAGACAACGTGTGCCAAAGATAGGCCGATCACTCACTAACCACAATTGCCATTTTATCACCCCGTGGGTTAACCGCCATTCTTGAAATGCCAGTCAGAGCGGTTTGAATTTCAACTTTATTCCAGGTCTTGTTCTTGCCTGGCTTCATGGCATAAATCTCCAGCTCCATACTGCGCAGTAATGTACCATCGGGCGTCCAGGTGAGCAGGGGTTCCTTTTCGGTGCTTAGTGCTGCCAGGGTGGTAACGGCAAGATTGCCTGTATTGAGTTTTTTGATAACCCATGTTTTATCAGGTTGTTGCTGCACAAAGCTCATGGCATTTTCTTTTGGAATTTTGTGTAACGAACGGCCGATGTTTTCGGCAAGGATTGTTGCCTCTCCTGTTTCCACATCCACGAGTTGCAACGTAAAGGGTTGGGGTAAAATAAATGCGATTAATCGTTTCTCATCCATCCACGCATGATATCCAACGGTGAGGTTTTTGATTAATACAACCGGAACACCTCCGTCAATCGGGTACTTGCCCAGATCCTGGGCGCCATTATCGCGTTGAATAATGCAGGAGATGAATTTCTTATCGGGTGTAACCGTTGGCGAGTATTCACGCTCAGGGGTTTCGGTAAGCTTGCGGGTAGTTCCGGTTTCATAATTGTATTCCAGGATATCGGTACGCCCGGTTGCATCGGCCGAAGCATAATACAGCAGGGGCTTATCCGGATGGAAGAACGGCTGGTTGTCGTAACCCGGGCGGGCTGTGATATTAGCAGGGTTGCTCAGCACAATCGTTCCTTTTTTCTTTTTTAAATCAAACAGGTAAATGTCGGTGCCGGGCGGTTGTTGGGCGTAACAAACAAGGGCAACGAAATAAACCAGCAGCAGGATGGATTTTTTCATGGTGGATTTAATCATAAATAAAACTAACTTTTCTTCATGAAAAACATACTGCTTCTTTTAATACTGTTTACACCCACGCAACTTTTCAGTCAAAACACCTATTACCTTCAGCCCGACAGGGTATTTGACGGCACCCAAATGCAGGAAGGCTGGGCTGTTCTGGTAACGGGCAATAAAATTTCTGCGGCCGGTCCATCGGCACAGCTAAAGCCCCCAAAAGAAGCAACGGTTATAAAGTTAACCGGATGCACCCTGCTGCCCGGGCTCATTGAAGGGCATTCGCATTTATTTCTATACCCCTACAACCTTACCGATTGGGATACGCAGGTGTTGAAGGAAACCGATGCCTACCGCACTGCGCGGGCAACCGTTCACGCTAAAAATACGCTGATGGCCGGTTTTACCACCGTGCGCGACCTGGGTACGGAAGGCGCAGGTTATGCCGATGTGGCCCTGAAGCGCGCAATTAATGAAGGCATTATTCCCGGCCCCCGGATGATTGTTGCCGGTAGGGCGATCGTTTCTACAGGCTCGTACGGCCCGAAAGGCTATGATGACGATTCAAAGATTATGCTCGGTGCTGAACCCACTGACGGAAATGATCTGATCCGCGTAGTGCGTGACCAGATTGGCAAAGGTGCTGACTTTATAAAAGTGTATGCCGATTACCGCTGGGGAACAAAAGGAGAAGATCGCCCTTCGTTTACGCTCGATGAACTTAAACTGGTTAATGAGGTTACACGCAGCAGCGGAAGGTACCTGGTGTGCCATGCCAAATCAAAGGAAGCGATAAAACGCGCTATCCTTGCTGGTGCAGAAACCATTGAGCATGGCGATTACCTGGATGAAGAGGTTGCCCAACTGATGAAGCAACACAACGTAACCTATTATGCCACCCTTGGCGCGGTTGATGCCATACAGCAATACCGCGGATGGAAAAAGGGTAAAGACCCGGAGCCGGCTTTGGTGCAGCAGAAGAAAAGAAGTTTTAAAATAGCACTTGATGCCGGAGTTACCATTGGCATGGGCGGTGATGTGGGTGTTTACCACCACGGCCAAAATGTGTACGAAATGGAATTAATGGCCGAGTACGGCATGAAACCGCTGGATATACTCAAAGCGGCAACCTCGGTAAATGCCAAAGCCCTGCACATGGAAAATGAAATAGGAAGCATCAAACCCGGTTTGCTGGCCGATTTGGTAGCGGTTAAAGGAGATCCAACCAATAACATATCGGATTTGCGAAAAACTGAGTTTGTGATGAAAGATGGTGTTAGGTTTCGTTAGAGTGAAAATGCCCTTTTTGAAGGATTTATGAAACTTTTGGGTACTTATTGAATCCTGTCACCATCTCGGGATTGACATTCTCATGGAATATCGGCTAACTTCAATGTGTCGTTAATTGAGAATTAAGCCCCAGAAATATGACACGTTTGCTTAACCCCATCCTGGCAGCTGTTAGTATGATTGTGGCCGGAGCAGCAAATGCACAGCCGAGCGATAGCCAGGTAATTACCGATTGCATAAAAAATAAGGACGGACTTATTGAAGCAACATGTACAAAAGGCAAAACCGGTGAACAGTATTGGCACAGTGGGGACCAAGCCTGGTATTGGGATCGAGGGGTTGTTATTAAACGCAAAGCCAATATAAATGGGGCGCCAAATGCCGTAGTTGTTGTTAAAGGCCTCGCCCGGTATAATGTGCTTGGAGGTAAGTACACGTTTAAAAAGTTCTATACAACTTCTAATGAATACGAAGGTATCCCAACGCCATCTTCAGAGGCACTCACCAACTATGTGAATCAAAATTTGAAGAAAGTATTTAACGGACGAGAGCATTCAATTACTGAAGTGAGTACAGTGGTTATCGACCCCGAAAAGGGATGGACGTGGCACGAAATAACACGGTTCTCTGTTCCGATTATTATTCAGTACAAAGAAGTGGTAAACAATACGGAGATAGCCGACAAGAAAGGAGTTTTTGATATCATGTTCTACCGGAAGGATGCAAATAGCCTGCCGCACAATTTTTTATCGGTAGAAACAGGTGCAACAGAAATTGGCCGTAGAAAATATACCGAGCAGCAAATCAAGATGATGAAATCGCTGGCAGATAATTAAAAACCTGAATACAGTCAGTCTGATAGTTGGTCAGTCCTTATCGGCAGCGTCAGCCTTTTTCAATTCTTCATCAATAATTTTTTCAATCAGGTCGCGCTGGCGTTCGTTAATGGTTTGGTCAACTTTGGCTTGTCGTTTCATAAACCGCAGCATGGCATTCTTTTTTATTTCATAAGCCATGAAGACGGTGTATTCCTTGGTTTTTTCGTTGTAGTATTTTTCTTCACCGATTTTACGCAGGTCAGAAATGTCGGTGTTCATTACCTGGCGAACCAGGCTTTGAAATTTATCGGCTACATCGGCAGCGCGTTCGTTGCCCGTATCGGAAAGGTACTGATCGGCAACCTGTTTCATGGTGGTGTTAACCTGGCCGGCCAGTTGGGCTTTAGCATCCAGATCGGCTTTGCTTCGGGCAATATTATCCTGCGAGCTGGAGCCTTTGCCTGTGCCACGCCAGAACCGGTTGTTTGATTCGTAGGCGTTACCCTGGAAGGGTTCCTTTACTTTTTTGCCCAATACACCAGACGAGCAGGCCGCAACAACAAGAGCCAGTGCAGCGAATAAACAGATTTTAGCCGATTTCATAGAATAGTTGTTTTGATCTGTTTCGAAAGTACGAAAAATTGTGCCAGACTGATTGGTGCCCTATCGTGTGTCCATGGATGAATGGATAATCACCTGCCACCGGAACGCCCACTTCCACTTTAGTGTGTAATTGGTTATGCCGGCTTCTTCCAGAATCTGACGCCATTCCCTTCGGGTAAAGCCACGCAAAACCGAAAGGGGTGCATCGTACTTTACCATGGCTGATTTTGAGAAGAATCGGGTAAGGAACTTAATGGAATAATAGGCCACTGGGTGGCGGTGGAGATCGTTGATGACAATGCCGATGCGCGCCTGCTGGCGGAGTTGACGTAATGTCTTAATAAGTTGCGTGGAAGTGAAATGATGGAAAAACAAGGTAGCGATGATGATATCGAACTGCCGTACTTGAAAATCGTTGTTGAGAATGTTTTCAGTCAGCAATTGAATGGAGGGAAAATCCGAACAATGTTGTTTTGCATAGGCAATAATATGCGGGTTGGCATCAATACCGGTTAAGGTACAATTGATTTTTTTTGATTGAAGCCGGATTGAAATCAGCTTAAGCATTTCCCCGCTTCCACACCCAAGGTCGGCCATGTGAATGGTTTTGTCGGGTGCCTTTTTTAACAAGGCGCTAACTCCCTTAAGGGTAATGGCATTTCCGCCCAGCCATTTGTTTATAAATTCAAGCTCGCGCAAAGTTTGATGAACCACTTCACCGGAGCATCGGAGGTCATCCATGATCTCCTCTTTATCAGAACGGACTGAAAACCGGTTCATGCTTTTGAAACATTCAGCAACATGCTTTCCATGGTAAGTCCGGGCCCGAATGCAAAACTTAATATTCGTGCACCTTTATCGGCATCAGTTAATTGATCATAAATTTTTTTGAGCACAAATAACACGGTTGGAGACGACATGTTGCCATAGTGCTGAAGCACTTCATATGCGTGTGAATTTTGCGCGGCTGTCATACTCAGTTGTTCTTCTATCACTTCAAGTATGCGTTTGCCGCCCGGGTGAATGGCAAAGTATTTTATATCAGAAAGATTTTTCTGCAGTTGGGCAAGCAGGTTTTCAGTCAAGCTTTTGATTCCGTTTTTAATAATATCGGGTACATAAGTTGACAGTTTCATTTCAAACCCCAGGTTGCCGATACTCCATGCCATGTGTTCCGTACCATTATATGCCAAAGCATTATGAAAAGCTTCGGGCTCCAGGTTTAAGCCGGCACGCGGCTGGCCCTCTACCAGCAGGGCTGCGGCCCCATCGGCAAACAGGGCATTGGCCAGCAGGTTGTCTTCTGTTGGTTGTTTCTGAAAATGAAGGCTGCACATTTCGGTGCATACAATCAGTACGCGTGCACGTTGTTCGCTGGCGCAGAAAGCATGTGCTGCTTTAATGGCATTAAATGCGGCATAACAACCCATAAAATTAATGCACAACCGGTTTACGTTTTGTCGCAATCCCAGTTGCTTCACCAGGTCAATATCCAGCCCGGGGGCATACATGCCCGTGCAGCTAACAACAATAAGGTGGGTGATGGTTTTATAATCGAATGTGGTATCTCCAACGCAATCCGTAATTGCTTTTATGCTCAGTTCAACTGCATGGTTTCGGTAAACGTGCAGCCGTTCTTCGGTTGAAGGGAAGGGATTGAATGTTTCCGGGTAGAACGAAAAATTTTCTGTCTTGCCGTAATCAGCCAGTACCGAGTGCCTCCACCCAATGCCGCTTGACTTGAAAATCGTTCTTAGCTTTCGGCTTTCATCAGCACCAAGGTTCATGGCTTTGGTCATGAAGCCGGCAATTACTTCCTGGCTAAACCGGTTTTCCGGAACAGCCGTGCCGATAGCGGTAATGTAACTCATGCTTTCAATAATACCGTAAAATAGTCTATTTTGGTTCGCGCTATCGCTTCCATGTTGTCATCTGTATTACACTTGCGTATTCCCTTTTCGTATTTCCTTCTTCCGGTGTACTTGTTCAGCCTTAGTTTTGCACCGAACCTTAATCCCGACAGGCTGCTTTGGGTAGCCGTTATCATTCACCTGTTGTTGTACCCGGCAAGTAACGGGTACAACAGCTACTTCGATCGGGACGAAAAAAGCATTGGCGGGTTAAAGAACCCGCCCCCGGTAAACAAGAGTTTGTACTACATAGCATTGCTGTTTGATTTGGCCGCCATAGCGCTGGCATACCTGAAAGTAAACACATGGTTTGCCATAATGGTTTTTGTTTATGGCCTGGCATCTAAAGCGTACAGTCATCCGGCAGTAAGGTTAAAAAAATACCCGGTTGGCGGATGGCTGATTACGGGTTTTTTTCAGGGCTTTTTTATGTTTTTAACCTGCTATGTAGGTCTGAATGGCTTTGCGGCTGATCAGGCCCTGCGACCGGAAATCCTTATGCCTGCTATGCTTTCCAGCATTATGCTGTGGGGCAGTTACCCGCTTACCCAGGTGTACCAACACGAAGAAGATTTGAAACGTGGCGACATTTCGATGAGTTTGCGGTTAGGGGTAACCGGTACGTTCTACTTTACGACTGTAATTTTTACGTTGGCTGTTGCCGGCTTTGTGTTTTTGTTTATCCACACTTTTCAATTTAAACACGCGGTAAACTTTATGATAACCA
>JAGUUF010000315.1 GCA_020063545.1 Cytophagales bacterium | reverse complement strand
GGTGGCAATGCTGCTGGTACCAAAGGCTGTGGCAAGAGCCGTGATGAACGAAGTTGTATTGGAGGTTGTGCCCAGGTTCATATACTTGGCCCAAGCGCCAATGCTCACCTTATCGCCCGGGAGCACGGAAATGGATTTGCCCACGCCCACACGGCCGTTCACGCCTCCATTCAAATGCTGTACATGGGTATAGGTTGTTCCGGCATCCGTACGATCAACCAGATCAAAGCTGGTGCGGAAGTAGTTGGTAAAGGCAGAGTTGGTGGCCGTTTCAAAGTTGGCTGTACTCGTTACGGCTGTCTGTGTTTTGGCCGTAAACGTTACGCGCACATTGCCGAGGTGGTCTTTTAGGTGGTACTGGTATTCCCAGTTGGCGCCATCGGGCAGCACACGCCCTTCGCTGTGGCTTATCTGTTTGAGTACGGGAGTGGTTCCTTCAAACAGCAGTTCGCCTATATAGTCGGTTGTTTTGAGCGTGGAGCCAAACACCTGCTGGGTAAGTTTGCGGCCGGTGGCATCGTAGGTATAGACCATATAATCGGTAGCGCCTTTGTTTACCTGCACGGGTAAATTCAGGTGGTTGTAGGTAATGGCGGTAATGCCTTTGTTTTTATCCTGCGTCATGTTGCCGTTGGCATCATAAAGGTAATCATCCGTGCCCGTGTTTCCATTTACAAAGCCGGTGGTGGCATCCCAACTGTCGTTTACGTAGTTAAGCTGGTTGCCGGTATAGTTGTAAGTGAGGTTATCCATCTGGGTGGCATTGGCGCCTTTGCGTTTCAGCGCGTTAATGTTTCCGTTCAGGTCGTAGTTAAAATCCGTTTCGAGGTTCGAGTCGTCATTCTGCCACACCCAGCCGCTGCCTATGTTAATGCGCTCCTTATAATGCCCGGAGGTGGATAGCCGGTTCAGCGCATCGTAATTGTAGTGGTAGCCTTGTTTATTGGCCGCGCCCACCACGCCTGTGCTCCACTTTACGGCAGAGATGTTTCCGTTAAAAGCCGGATTGGAGCTTACACCGGGCAGCGTGTTGTTGTAGGCCAGTTCCATGCCAAAATAGTCCTCCAGTGTTTCACCGCTCGCGAGTGTGCTTACGTCAGGCTCATTGATTTTGGTGAGCCACCCGCGGATGTTGTAGCGGTGGTCAACGGATTGTTTAAACGTTATTCCGTTGTCGGTGCTGTGCAATAGTTTGTCCACTAACTCGCCCAACTCGTTGTACTCATTTTTTACAATCATCACATCGGCTGCACCGTTGGTGGAGTGTTTAATCGTGAGCAGCCGACCGGCATGGTCGTAAGTAAACGTTTCGCGCACATAGCGGGTAACCCCGTTCACCACGTAGGTGCGCCTGGTTTGCAGCAGCCGCCCGGCAAAGTCGTACAGGTTGGAAACCCGGTCGGTACCGCTTTTATGGTTTTGGGCGATGGTTTGAATTACCCGGTATTTGTCATCGTAGTAAGTGGCTGCCCACAGGTAATTGGAAGTTCCAATGATATTGACCTTTGTTCCAGTTACCTGTCCTGCTACCCGAAACTGAGTTACAGTGGATGGTTGTGTGAACGTGCCATTTAGGTTCGTTACCGAAAGGCTGTTGGTGGAATAGCCCAGCCCGCTTACCATGGTAGTAAAACTGTAGTTGTCGTAATAGGTAACGGTAAGTATGGTAATGTTAGCGGTTGGGAATACGGTGTTCGTATATCCATGCGTTGCCGAAACACCATTGTAGGTTTCAAAGAATGCTGCGGTGCTGATGAGTGCGTTCATCTGTGCCTGTGTAACGTTAGAGCCGTGCGTATAAATGCCGGTAATGATGGGACGGTTCAGCGCATCGTATTTGGAAAAGAGCCATTTGTTGGTAAGGCGTTGCACACCATCCTGGGTCATTACAAGCCGGTCGCGCCTGTCATACACCATGCGCACCGAGTCGGCCCCGGGTACGTGCTTGATCGTCATGCGCCTGCGGTTGTCATATTTATATCGGAAAGCCCAGCGTCTTAAGAATGTGTCTTTAGTGGCATCAGTGGCGCCCGCATGATAGTACTCGGCTGCCAGGCGGTTCACGGCTTCGGGCGGTATTACACACACCAACTGACCCAGATCATCATAGAGATAATAGGTGCTGGCATATTGCGAAGCACCCGACTGTACTTTTTTCAATACGGTTCGGTTACTCTTGTCTTTATATTCAATCACTTCATTGTGTTGTTCGTCTTTTGTTTTGTTTTTATAAAGTTGGTTGGCCGCATAGTAAACCGGGGCGGAAGCGCTGCCGGCATTTACTTTACCAAAAGGATAACCCGATACGGGCGGGGTGTACGTCCACCGCAATACTTCATTGGCCGTATTGAACTCAAAGGCATTTTTTATGGTGCGGTCAGTTGAACTATACGTATTCGTAGCATCCGGCTGCCAGGCAAGGCCCGGTGCGCCTTGTTTTAACACGCGGTTAAGCGGACTTGGCTCAAAAATGGTTTCAGCAAAGGGTTTGGGGTCATCTGCAATTTTATCGGACGGGTTGTTGTAGAAGTCAAGCACAGCACCGGCATAGTTACCGTTGGCATCAATGATTCCATTTTTAAACCAGCCGTTGGAAGCGTTCGGAGCCACCGGAAGGTACTTGCGATGCTCGCGGCCATAGGCATCGTACACTATGGGTTGAACTAAATCTTTTTTAAGCGGAGAGCCCTGTGTGGTTACCGATTGGATCGGCCGGCCCAGACCGTCAAAATATTGTACCGACTGATTGTTGTCCTCAACAACCAGTGTGGGAATAGTGACCGGATCGGTAATGTCGTTATCGAGTATGGTGTTCGTCAGCATGTAGTTCATGTTGAGCCCGGTGAGCCCTGCGACAACCGGTTGCTGCGGAGAAGTTCCGCTGTTGGTAACTCCGGTTTGTGTGACAATTACAGTGTAGTTGTCGGGTGTGGTTGTGTTGAAAGTTGAAGCTGTGCCCACCACCGTGTTCGCGCTGTTACGCCACGAGTAAGTAGTGTATGGGGTTGATGTTGCAAGCGTAACATTTTGACCCATCGTAACCGAGTTGCCATTCGTGCCGGTTGTTACGATGGTGGGTTGTGGCAATATCGTTCCGGTAACTGGTAGCTTGCCGGAACTTTCACAACCGTTTTTACTGGCCACGTGATAGGTGGTTGTAGTCGTTAAGTTGCTGATGGCATAACTGTTTGTGGTTTGTCCTGCAATCGGTGTTCCGCCAGAACTCTGTAAGTACCACACATAACTTAAAGCACCGGATACCGCGCCTACCGATACCGTTAATGCACCTGGCCCAAAACGGCTGGCATGGTTGGCTGTTGAAGGAACAGGCGGGGCAGAAGTGTAAACCGTTACAGTACCTGAACCTACCGGTTGGGAAGAGGCACTCCATGTATAAGGAGGACTTTTTAACCTTGCTCTAAGGTAAAGACCACCTGTTGCCGTTCGGGTAATGTTGTTTCCATATCCCAAGGAAGTGCTGCTGCCTGAAGAAGAAGTTTGCCACCACCAGTCGTAGTTGGCATCGTAGGGCGGTGAGGAGTTTCGCGTTACAACAGTGTTTCCACAGTTGTAAGCAATGGAGAAAGTTGTATTAGGTGTTGGCGGGGCAGGTGCATCTACGGTTACTTCCAAATAGCCTAAGGTGTAAGAACCATCGCGGAACGTTATCGTTGCGGTGCCCGCACCAGCATTGAAGTACACGCTTACGTTGTAGTTGATACCGCTTTGCCAGGTGTTGGTGATTGAGCCGTTGGTTACCTGCCAGTTCGGATCAAAAAATACTACATCGTCTGTATAGGTGTATGTATGGGTTTCGCCTACCTGCACATATTCAGGACCCGTTGGACCTCCCTGTGCTTGGGCGTTGATAACCGTTAGAACAAAGAAAGCAATCGGTAACAAACGGGCCGGAAACACCTGTTGTTTGATGATATATAATAGAGATAATGCTGCCATAACTTAACGGGTTGTGATGGTAGAAACGGTAAACACATAGGGCAACATGTTGCGCCCCTCCTTGAGGATATTGGGTTCAATGGTTATCCTGCCTTGCTGCCGCGCAAAGCGGATAGTACCGCTTTTGTCACGAAGAGTGACATGAAAGGTAATCTCTCCATCAGCGTTTAGGTCAGTCCATGAGCCTGTCTTTCCGGTAACTGTAAAATCATACACCATGCTACCGCTTTTCTGTACCCATTTAATGAGTTGCGGACTTGTTTCAAACCGGCTGGCCAAGGTTACATCTTCGTTGTTGCCGTTGTTATGGAAACCGGTAACCGCCCAGGTAAGGTTTGAGTATTCGACAGACTGCGCTTTCACGGCTGGCTGCAGGAATGCGCAAAAGAAAAGGATGATGAAAATCTTCTTCATACGGCAAGGGTTATTGGTTATTCCGATAATTATACTTGTGCTCCTTGATGATCTTTTTGTTATGATCTTTAACAAGCCACAACCTTCCCATCGCATCATATTCATAATAGGTGGTCTGGTTGTTCTGGTCAGTAACGGAAGTAATGCCAAGGCCTGGGGTGTAGGTATAGGTTGTCATGAGTGCCCCAACCGGGTAGAAACGGATTTCATCAACCTGTCCGGTTAAACTAATAGAATAGGTTGTAGTTGAACTGTTCAGGTTTACCGTGGTGGATTGATAAGACCATACGCCACTGCTCTTTCGCCAGTAGGTAAGCATGTAGGATTTACTGGGTGTAAGTCCGGTAAGCAGTTTTGAATATCCGCCCGTTTTGCTTTTTATTCCCGTCCTGCTGTCATTGTCGGCAGAGTTTCCATTCTCCTCACCGGCTTCAAACGAAGTGTGAAAGATTTCGCTGGCCAGAGCATTCTGAACAACCGCTATCGGGAAAGTCTGGTTATAGCCCCACCGGTAGGCCGTGCGCATGTCGCTTTCTTTGGAAATTTCCGTGATGTTGCCTGCGTTATCATATTGATGAATTTGGATGCGCGGCTCCAATGGCCCGGCTCCACTCGATAGTTTAGTTACATCAGGTACATATACGGTGTTTCCATCAACCGTTATGCTTTTGTATTCCGTTTTTTGAAGGAAGTCTGGTTGATTCGATGCGAAAGTTGACTTGATCTGGATTCGTTCGGCTATGCGGTTTGCATTTACCAGTGCTTGCCATGCGGGGTTAGATGGTTCAGCCGTTTGCAACTCGTGTGGATAGGAGAGTTCAACTTTTCGGTTTATGCCTTTACTGTCTTTAAATTCAGTGCGGGTTATTTGGTAATGATTGGTGTTGTCATAAAAATTCTTCGTGACAGTCTCCAAATAACCACCGTTGGTATACTGATGTACACGGGTGCTGTCGGTGGTGGCCCAGTAACGAGGGAGCAGGTAGGGCATCTTTTGCCATTCACCGTCAAAATGTTCGCAATTAAGAATAACATGATTAGGTGCGGTTACCCGGTACCATTCTAACTGTGGGTAGGTTCCCGGGGGTGAGCTCTCATGTGTTATCGAAGAACCGGGATGACTTTGGGCAAAATTATTAGCCTCGGTTTGGGCAGCATTATGACCAATAGTACTGCAATAGAAAATGGCTGAAATATTGCCGCTTAAGTGACAGTGTTGATCAACTCCATTAAACCATCCTTTCGCATCATAGTGAAAAAAGCCCTGGCTTGGAGAATTGTAAGGATGTTTTATGTATAGATCTTCTCTGCCTATTTGCGGAGTATGACGAAAATAAAATGCAGTAACACCATTCCCTGCCGGTCTTTGTGTGTAATAGTTTTGCTCTTGATTTATTAATTGTCCGGCAGTGGAGTAAACTCGCTTTTTCAGAAGTTTACCGTTTAGTATGGTTTGCTTGCTGAAGCCATCTATGTAACTCTCTGGTGAATTATGGAATTCAAATACGGTATAGCCGTTAAACGCATTGCCGGTTCCAAACTGAATTTCAGTTACTACCGGATAGGACACATGATGGGTAGCGTTTGTTGTTGAATTGCTGGTGCGGGTTGTTGAGTAACATGTATTCTCGGTGTACATCGCCCAAGATAACTGTTCGAACACCAGCCGAACTTTCGTGGTTTCAAACTCAGGATAGTCGTGCAATGTTCCGGTGGCAAGATTGCTGGAGGCTATAAAGGATTCGGTAATGGAGCCCGGTGATACGGTGCTTAAATCACCATAATAGAATAATCGCTTCGATGTGATGCTTCCCAGTTCATCCTTATCTATGATTTCTGAAATTCTCAGTCCGCCTACTCCATTTGGATCGCCTATTTCTTCAACGGCTTCAACTCCCCATACCTCCATAGTAATGGTGAGATTAGGATTTGTATTTAATAACAATATCCTGTACGTTGCGCTTTCAAGGTATGCTGTCGTGGTTACATTAACATTCCCTGGATAATTTGAATAGTATCGTGCAATGGAAGGCCCATTATATAACTCGCAAAAATCCAACTGGGTTTGTGATTTGTAAAGAACTGCAAACTGTATATGATTTCCTGAGCCTTGAGTGCCTCCAGTCAAAAATTTAATGTCGTGGTAACCATTAGCAGGGATATTGAACGATATATCCACACCAATCGGATAAGGAGGTGTCGGGTAGGCATCATCACAGTAATTAAACGTATTAGAGGATGTTGTGCCCCCGCTTATTGAAGAAAAACCTCTTTGAACCTTCTGGACGCTGTTCTCATACGCTGGAACGATGGAGTTAATTCTATGCTGCTGATACTGGAACTCAGTGCGTCCACCAGTCGGATAGATTATTGTGTGCAACGTTCCGGTTTTAGCAAAGTCAAAATTCGGTGTGCGCTTCCCCCCCTTCCACTGATAATAAGTCCAATTTGCTTCATCAAAAATGATATTGTAAGGAATTAAGGTTGTATTGTAAATCTGTCCATTGTAGTATCCCCAAAAATCCTGGGCATAGGATTCGCGTGAAGGAAAATTATTGGGGGACTCGTGATACAAAAACTGGTATTTCAGCGGGTTAGTGGATGAGGTATTGCCATAAATTTCAAGTGCATCTAACCTCAGTTTAATTTCATTCTCTGTGGGCGGTGAGGATGGGCCAAAATATGAATGAATGAACTTATACTTCGTAATTTGACTGTTGTTCTGGTCAAAGATCTTTATCTCATCTATGGCACCTTTGCCGGCCAGGTCTAAACGACTCTTTCCAGTTACAGATAAGACTTCCTTTCCATTTACTTGGATATTCGTAAGTTCAAGTTGCTCAATGAAATAAGTAGGTGAGGTGTACTGAGGTTGCAAAAACTGATCTGCCCCACAAACTGTGTTGTGGTTAACCACATCGATTCTGTAATCAGCTCTGCCGGCAAGTTTTGGCTGTGTCCATGAAGATGCTCCCCATGAGAACTCGACTAAATCTTTTTTGGTCCTGGAAATAATCCGGCTTAAGCCCCACGCTGAATAATATTCTCTGCTGCCATCATAATCGTTGTTTTCATTGACCGTTGTTCTTTCGGGCACTTCAAAATAGTAAGTGTTTCCTGTACCATCTACAATTATCCAGCTCGTAATGATTTTAATTTGTGGTGTACCATAAATCTGGAATATAGGCGTTGCTTTTACATCAGGATGTTCCATACATCTTGCGGTATTGTTTGCATAGTCTATAAACAAGGTGCCTGATAGGCCGGGCAGGGTTAACGTGTAAACATCGGGTTGGATTTCAATCCGGTTTTCAATACCAGTCTTGATTGCTCTGTCCATGAAGTCGAAGTATTGCAACAGATTGTTAGGCGGATAGTAGGCTCCTTCAGACGGTGAGAAACCGTTCACAAAATTGTACTCCGAAACAAAACTTGGTTCATAGAATGGGATATAAATAGGATTTGATGAAAGGTAATCATCCGGATAGCCGTGAACTTTTCGTGTAATCATACCTCCGGCATTAAGGTTCCACCCCAATCCCGCTGCAGTTGCCAGTTGTTCTACTTTTATTCCAGAGGCATCATAGGTCAGGGTCACTGGAATTGAAATTTCCCTTCCTTGTATTGTATGAATTGGAATGCTTATATCCGGTGAACCCGTATAAAGATTAACCGGAGTATTACCATACTTGGTAAACGCCTGAGCTTCTGGTGAATTGGGAATCTTGACCAGTTCTTCAATTTTCGGTAGACCGTATTGATTTCCAGTTCCACCACTTTGTCCAATGAGAATGAGTGGGCTTGAATAAAATACAATGATGATTACAAGTAACTTATTCATAGTTCATTTTATTATGGTTGGATATTCGTGTGCTGGGGATTTGGCTCTTTTGCAGGCTTGGGAGTAGGGCGGGTTTGCGCGGCCTGCAAATGTGCCAAATGTGCGGTGGATGAGGATCTACAAAGTTGCAGCGTGGGATTTTACAAACAGAAATGACTGTCGGCTGGGTTGTCCCCAATGACAATTCTTTTTGCATAACAATATCAGGTTTAGGTCGAATGCTAAATGAAGTTAACGCCTTGTTCTTAGTCCTACAAGTTAGAGGACTGTATTTTTTTTAGAAGCATGGGCGGTAACGTGTTGGGTTTGTGACGGCTGCGGCTTTCGAAGTGCGTCTTTGTCCCCGTTGCAGAAACGAAATTAAGAAAACTAAACTTTATACCAACACGTCACCCGCAGCTGGCACAAACCCGGTGTTATGCACATTGCCGCGCATACACTTCACTTAACCACACGGATGCCATAGCTTAGGTTGTATGTCGGAATGTGTGGCTCGAAAATGACATATTACTTCCAAATAAAAGGTTAACGCTTTATAGTATAGGATAATAAAAATGAAACCGTATTATTCCTTTGGTAGCCATTCAATCCATCAAATAAGCTCACTAGTCCCTTGTTATACATTATATGGAGTGAACAAGATCTTTTTTCCTTGATTGGAAGCATGTAGCCAGCAAATATGGTGACACCTGCATCATATTTCACATCAAAGTTTCGTTGATCTCTTACTTCGTAATTCGATTCTACATTGGTTGCTTGATCAATCTTTTTTACTTTAATTAACCCCTTTTTTAAAAGGCTGTAATATCCACCTCCTCCTAAAACAATATTGTTTTTCTGTCCAATTTTAAAAGTCGGTAGCAATGAAAATGTATAATATTTAAAGCTTGAATTATAAGTACGACTGTATAAAGAACCGGAATTATCAGAATTAACTTCGAAGGCTGTAGTTTTAACAATACTACCTTTCAATTCCCAAAGCACTCTTGTTTGAATAGAAAATGAATTCGTAAAGGTGTGAGACAGGCCGAGACCAAGCGAGTAAACAAATTTTGGTGACATGAAATCCTCAAACGTGCCAGAGTTTTTTGAAAAACCAAATCCAGTTAAAATATCAATCTGATCAATTTTCTTCTTGCGTAACCTGTAAGATGGTGAATCTTGCTTATCGAAGAGTTTCTTTTCGCCCTGTGCAAATACATTTGAACTTATAATAGAAACTAACCCTATCAAAAGGGTTAGTTTTGAAAACAAAAGGATTCGACTACTACTTGACATAAATTGTTGCATTAATTTACCACAATGGATAACCTATAGAAGACCATCCATGATTAGGATCATCCTGAATTTCCTGATAAATAGAACCTTGAACATCGATATCCCAGTATGTGGATGAACTATATGCAAGATAATCGCTTGCTATAAACACTGGTCTATCCTGATTCCTCCAATCTGAACCCGACTGCGACCCATAAAAGTAGCCGTAGTTTCTGGTATCACGACCACCGTACAATCCTGCTGTATAAGAAAAATTCCAGTTTGTGTACCTATATTCTCCCGCGGGTTTCCAATCATGACTTTTGTTGCCATACCATTCTAATTTAATACGGAGATATAGCGTGTATTGATCTCCACTTCTATAGTTATACAATTCATGGACGTATTTTCTCCGGCTACCGCAGTCATTCTTCCAACAAAATTCATATTGCCATCGAGCATCAACTGTTCCTCCGAAAGCAATCCTTGCATTTTCTGTAGGAAGATTAACTTGAGTTATTTCATAATTATCTGTTAAGTCATTTTTAATACGACCTTGCTTTATTTTCTCAAGGCGTGACTCATCTATATTCGGAATAAAATGAATAACTCCATTTCTTGCATACCAGACAATCGTGTCACCTATCACTAACTCTCAATTTGCGTTTAAAACGGCCTGATAACTGCTTGGAAATCTTTTATAACTGAGGGTGTCCATGTGTATGGTGTCGATGCTTTCAAGGACTGAAGAAAATTTAAACCTTCCTAACCAGATATCTAAATCTTCATTACTCATTAAATTTAATTGAGAAATTGCTTTATTAAAAACCGAACGATTTTCAAAAATCAGACGCCCGCTAGCAACTCTTATGCTTTCGGAAGGAGATAATAATTCAGCATGATTTCTTTGATCTAATGGATCACTACACTGAGTGAGTATACCTATTGATCCAATTAAAGCAATAGAATAGAACTGGCGGATTCGAGATAAGTACATTTTTTTCATAAATGTGTTTTTAGATGGCTTAAATTTTTTTTTATAGTTCCTTCGGAAACTTTGGCAAATAAAAAGCCTGTCACGGACATTATTTGTCCGCTTTCCGTTTTAGCAAATATTTTTTTCTTTTTCGGCAATACTCAATTGAATGGCCGTCCTCCCTTAAATGATTGATCATTCTTCGAATGGTTTTTTCAGAAACTCCAAATTTTTCTGCAAGGCGTGTGGGGGACTCTAATCTTTGAGATTCTATTCTTTCAAGAATTAGATCGAGTCTTCGAAAGTAAGTAACATAGTCCATAACTGTCCTTTAGGATTAAGTAACTGCTTATTGTCAACGTGCCAGAATGGCTATTACATTCTAAACAAAGTATTAGTAACGAAGCACTACTCTGTCCGCGCGGCATTGTGCATAACGTTTGGCTATAAAACGTGGCGGCTTTTGAAATCTCAAAACTTCCACCGACACAAAGCTAAGTTAGAAGTTTATTTTTAATTGGCAGTCAGTCACCCGCCATGTTTTATAGCTTTTGTTGTGGGCCTGTGGGCAAATTATTCTCAATCTTTTTTGTCGTCAGAGTCCGCGAGGTCGAAACTGTCCAACCGCTGAGTGTAGTGCAAAGGCAAGGTCGTTATCATAGGTCATTGTTTTTAGCCATTGCTTACAGGGCTTCATTTTACGAATGATTGATTTGGCAATTGGCTTTGATGCTTTGATTGATATTTTGACTAACGATGTCTTCAATTGCGGCTTTCGAAACCGTCTTTGTCCACCGTGGGTGGACGAAGTTAATAAAACAATACTACATTTTAGAGTGTCACCCGCAGCTGGCATAAACACGGTGTTGGGCGCAGTTATTTTCGACTCCCTAAATCAATTAGTGTTAATGTAGGTGTTTACTGGGCTAAGAATTATGACTTTGTTTAATTTTTTGCCCTCTGTCATAATCAATTCTTTGAATGTACTCCATAAATCAATTTCTGTGAATTTTGTCATGGGACAATAGTCACGTCCTAAATGAATAGGAAGAATGATTTCATAATTTTCTTTAGAATCCCTTGATTCTCCAAGTATTAAAGACCAGTCTAGAGTCTTTGATAAATTACTAATTGAACACCTTAATTCTTTATGAACTGATCTAGAAAATAAAACAGTGTCACAAATGAGTGACTGTTTATTTACAATAAATTTTATCGAGAAAAATTTAAGATCACAATTTACTTTGTCAGTCTTTCTGATCGATGAACTCACCTCCTTGAGAATCGGTGAAATCAATTTATCCTGAAGCAACTTACCTTCTTTTACTTCTTGAGCATAGGTAGTTAGGGAAGTAAAAAAGATTGATAAAATTAGGATTAAACTGTTAGCAATCAGTCCCTTTATTACCTTCAACATGGTCTTTATTAATTTGAATGATTTCATTTGCCTTTGCAGGATTTGTATTTATAAGAGTCTGCCATGCGGTAGTTTCATGCAAACCACCCCATGATAATGCTTCGGCATCCTTATTCGATAAATTTGGAAATAAATTTTGGAGCGCGGCTTTCATTAAACCTCGGTATTCGTTAGCCATCTCCTCATGGTCATTAAAAAGTTGGGAGCTTCTTGAATAACCAAGATAGGCATGCAATACTTCATGGATGATTGTTGAGACAATTATTTCTTGAGAAGCATTCGGAAGTACATTCACATTTAAAAACACATCAGCTAGAACTCTACCATTATCAAGATGGGTAACCATTGCTTGTCCAAGTGTTGTTGCAGGTAAATGTGAGACTTCATGAAAACTTAAATCGAATAATTCAGAATTTTCGAACACTTGATTGATAATATGTGATATCTGATTGTCGAGATTTTCATATACTGCTTTTATTACCATCTCGCGCAGACAAGGATTCTCGATATGGTTGTACACAGAGTCCCTTACCAATGTTAACCGAATGGCATTTTGATCCGAGGGAGTGGGATTAACTATACCAATGGGGTCACCATTGCCATCGTATGTGTAGACTGGCGCTGGTCCTGGTTCGTCACATTTAACTCGTGCGATTGCTTCCGGTGGAACAGTTCCTCCACCTCCGCCCCAGTCACCGCAATCAATATCAAGCGTCTTACCGTCAAAAGTCCATGTACAAGGTTCTCCAATTTGACTGCCTCCCCCTCCAGAACTACTGCCAGAGCCACCACCACTTGATCCGCCTGATCCTCCACTAGAACCACCACTGGAACCAGAACCTCCACCACCTGTTCCACCATCTCCTGAGCCGTCACCACTTCCGCCTCCTCCGCCACCAGAACCTCCTGAACTTCCACCTCCATCGCAGTTTACTCTGCCATTTTTAATTGTTTTTCCGCGCTCGATAGTGATTCCAACACCATTTTTAACGTCTGCTTTTGCAATCAACTCACGCTCAATACTCAATAAGCTTACAAAGCCGGTAAAATTCGCCATCTTAAAAATTCCCTGAGTTTATAATCAACCACTCAGGGTTGGCATCATACTTTAGGATGTAAGAGGTAATACCTTCATTATTCTCTTTGATTACTATATTCTCGAAAGTCAAAGACTCTTGATTGACTAGTATTAAAGAATATCGCGTTATAGTGTCTTTAACATCTGTAACTTTAATGCCTCTTGTTAAGTCGATTTCGCCAATGTCGGTATTAAGTGTTCTTCCGTTTTTAGGTATAAATCGGATCACTGTCCCAAGTAGATTCATTAAATGTGGGTCATTACTTGGTACAATGTTTTCAATAATTATGTCGGGTTGTTCGATGGTGATATCTTCACTGTCACAGGACAGTGTAAACACTAAAATTGTAAGAAGAAAGTTTTTAGACTCCGCATAAATGTCGTTTAGTATTCAAATATAATATTTTTATGTTTAATGGGTTTTATGTTAGTCAATGAGAATAATTCTGACTAACGTTTCACAAGTTGTTGATATTCAATTGTAAACCGAGGTCGTCAGGTGTGATATCAAACTTATGAATTAGCTTTTTCATTTCCATGACCTTGCGTTTCCTTTTTTGATCCAGGAACTCATATTGGGTATCGGTCTTATAAGGAATCTTCTTAGTAATCATATTCCAGCTGATTACAACCAGCTTTCTGGCCGTAGCTGAGATAGCCGAGGTTCTTGCTTTTCGAAAAGCGATACGCTTGAAGAAATTGGATAGTGCCGTGTCCTTAAGATTGCCTACTGCATTAGCTGCCTGGCGCAAGGCTATCTTTAATCGATTACTTCCTTTTGGCATCTTATTGCTCAGAATTTTTCCACCACTGATTTTATTGTTCGGTGCTAATCTCAGCCAACTAGTGAATTGCTTAGCAGATTCAAACTTGTTTATTCCGTGTCCTACTTCACTCATCAGTGTCAATACTGTAGAGTGGCTCACGCCTTCAATGGCGAGTAGATCAACTCCCTCGAAGTATTGATAAGAAAGTAAGTTGATGTTGATATCTGGGTTGTTCTTGTTGAGTCGCTTATGAACTTTGCCTTCTATATGGTGTTGTCTTTTATTATCATCATTATTGATCTGCTCATTAAGAAGCTTTTGTATCTGCTTGTCACACTCACTGATCTTTCGTTGAAAGATGTGATACAACTCATATTCATGGGTCAACGAAAACAGCAGATCCTTACGTCCATTGCTTTGCAAGGCTTTGGCTATTTCCTGTTCAGATTTTTTGCAATTCCCATGTCTAAGAGAAGCTAATTTTTCAGGGATCATTTCACCTTTGCAAATAGCATCGATAATGCTAAGACCTGTGAGCCCGGTTACATCTTTCACCACAACGTCCAATCGAAGATTGAGCAATCGTAAATACTTTTGCATTTTGCGTGAAGTATCCGCTGCCTGCTCAAGCAGATTTGTTCTGTGCCTGCAATAGGTTCTAAGTTGTTCGGTGGCCTCATCTGGAAGAAAGCTTCCGCTCAAGAGTCCAAGCGTGTGAAGTTTTTGAATCCATTGGCAATCTTTTACGTCTGTCTTTTTTCCTTTGATATTCTTGGTGAATTTTCCATTGCAAAGAATGACTTCAAGACCAACACCTTGTAGCGTGGTGAAAAGGCTTTGCCAGTACGTGCCTGTACTTTCCATGGCCACTGTCTTTACTTGATTGTCCAAAAGCCATTGCGCAAGAGCCATAAGGTCTTCATTGTACACGCCAAATTCTTTCACGTCTTCGTCACGCTGGCCAATAGCCACGTAATGAGAACGACTGCCCACATCAATGCCAGCAGCTTGCGGGTTTACTACATCGAGAGCCATTTTTTCCTTCTTCATAATTAAAGGGTTAAGGGTTTGAAAAAATGCTCTAAGGAAATGTATCTTAGTATAGAAATTATTCTGAACGGGGTTCACGCTAAAGCGTGACCACCAATTAAATTGTCCTAAAGTCCCGATTTGCATATCGGGACTTTTTACATTTCAACCAGAATTGCGCTCGGGTTTTTACACGCCATTGGGCCAACGGTCTTTCATAGAGCACAACTAAGGTACAGTGCGTCCGTTAGCTTTCGAAATTGATTTTCGTCTCGGAAATGGGATGAATTGCTGCCAACGTTTGTGCTTATGCAGTGGCTGGCATTAAAAGCTTCGTCCTTGTCAACCGTTGCTGAACGAAATTAAGAAATGCAAGTGAGAAAGCAGCACACTCGCCAGCCATTGATTATGCATACTGTTGTAGGGCGTACTCTTCACTCAATTGTCAACGAGATTTTTCTCCCAAGTCCCAGTTCAAGTAATTTAAACAAAGTCGATAATTGAATGTCACTATGTCCGTTCTCAATTCTTGAAATAAAACTCTTCTTTGTCCCAGTTTTAACTGCTAGCTCGTCTTGCGTCATGTTAGCTAGTCGTCTCTCTTCCTTAATTATTTCTCCAATGGCGAATGACTTGGCTTTGATTTCAAAGTCTGTACGTTTTTTTGTTCCAATTTTTCCGTGTCGGCTTTCAATCAGTTCATCAAAAGTCGTTACTCTCTTCTTTCCCTTATTTTTTGTTTCCATGTCCCTTTGATTTAACTTTTTCGATAAAATATTCGGTCTTAATTTTTAATGCTTTCTCAATCTCTCCAGTTGGCGTCTTTTGTGACTTCTTTTGAAATCCATTGAACAATACAACTAAATTGCCTTCGTCAAAGCATGAGAAAATGCGATAGATGTTACCTTGATACTCAACCCTGATCTCATAAAGCCCGTCCGTCCCTGTCATATGTTGGAAAAACTTAACTGGGATTCTCTCCGCAACTGAGATCACAAACAAAACATGCTCAATTTTGTCTTTAACCTTAGCTGTTTGGTCGTTATAGAAGTCAAGGAAATAGTCCTTGTAGAATATAATTTGACGGATTTTATCCATTTTGCAAAGTTAACTTAAAAGTTAACAAAGTC
>JAGUUF010000068.1 GCA_020063545.1 Cytophagales bacterium | reverse complement strand
CCGAGGCCGACATCCGCAAGGCCGATGAACTTCGGCGGAAAGCTGAGGAGCTTCTCCCCGAGGCACGCCGCCTCGGCGAGGAGCTCGGGTTTCCCGCACACATCGATGGAGCAGAATTCACCCTCGACGGACGCCGGCTGACCTTCTCCTTCACCAGCGAGGAACGCATCGACTACCGCGAGTTCGTCAAGCGCGCCGGCGACCGCTTCAAGGCCCGCGTGGAAATGCGCCAGATGGGGCCGCGTGACCGCGCCCGCCAGGCCGGCGGCTATGGCATTTGCGGCCGCGAACTCTGCTGCTCAACCTGGCTCAGCGATTTTAAAAATGTAGCTACAAGCGCAGCGCGCTACCAAAACCTGTCGCTTAACCCCAGCAAACTCTCCGGCCAGTGCGGACGGCTGAAGTGCTGCCTTAACTACGAACTGGAAACCTACATGGACGCCCTGCGCGATATACCCAAAATTGAAGCACCGCTGCTTACTGAACAGGGCGAAGCGCGCCTGCAAAAAACCGACATCTTCAGAAAAATTATGTGGTTCGGCTACCGCGAGGATAACACCTGGTACCCGCTGAATGTGGAACGCGTTAACCAGATACTGGAAATGAACAAGGCCGGTAAAAAACCGGCAACCCTGCAGGCCGATGAACTGGAAGTAAAAACCCCGGTGGCTACCCTCAACAGCGACCTGGCCCAGCTCGACAGGAAATTCAGCAGCAGAAACAAAAAGAAAAAGAAGAAAAAACGGAACCGCGGCAGCCGCGATAACCGCAACACCAACCAACCCCGGAGGCAAGGATGAGAAACATCGCGTATTTCATTCTTATATTACTCTTCACGGCCTGCGACTCCTCGCGTATCTATGAAAAAAACCATGACTTCGTAAAGCGTTGGTGGATAGCAACGGAACAGCCACAGTTCAATTTTGAAATACCGGATAACACCCGGCCTTATAACCTGTATTGTAATGTGAGAAACGAGTCGGTTTACCCGTTTGCCAACCTGTATGTAACATACCATTTGCTTGACTCAGCCGGCCGCGAACTGCAGCAAAAGCTCGTCACGGAATTTCTCTTCGACAAGAAAACCGGCAAACCGTTGGGCAAGAGCGGCATTGGCGACATTTACGATCACCGGTTTTTACTGCTGGGCAACCACTCATTTCCCTATAGCGGACGTTACTCCCTGCGCTTTGAACAATTTATGCGTACCGATACACTGAAAGGTGTGCTGGCGGTGGGGGTAAGGGTGGAGAAACAACCCGAGATCGACTAGACCAGAAGTTCATTTCGCTTTATGTAAGGTTTATGTGAACTTTCTAAATTTTTACAATAGAAATTTACGCAATATTAAAATGTTCGAATGATAATTCACTGTGCCCCCATGTAAGAATACTTTTTCGGTTATCTAAAAAGTCCAGTTCTGTATTAGTAATTTTAAGTAATCCAAATAATACTATTACCTTATGAGTTCACTACCCCCCCCCCCCCGATATTGAGGAGGTAAAGCAATGCCTCTTGAGTCTTAGCAGTACTGAACTCATGATTCTTTATCATATCTCCGACCTAAAAACAAGCAAGCAAATTGCAGAAGAGTTGGTTATCAGCCCTTATACAGTGAACAGTCACTGTTCAAGAATTCGAAATAAACTTGGGTTAAAGGGACAGAAAGCACTTTTGAAATTTTCACTTTCGGCCAAAGGACAACTCTTAAGAGTTAATGACAGGGTGCTCGTAAGAATTGACTAATCTTATCTAAAAAATTAGTAAAAATTTACTATTGTTTTCGAGCGCTGTTTATAAATAGATTTACACGTGCTTCTGCAGATGCATGGTTCATTATGTTTCACTAAACCGAAATCGTTATGAAAAAAATTGCTGTAATATTTTTTGCTTTTGTCGTAGCTGTCCTTATGATAGCGAGCTGTGAACAAGAAACCAGCATAGCTGTAAAAGTAAGGGATTACCCCGAAATTCTGGAAGTAAATGGAACCACATACAATCTATTTTCAGAAGAATATAAAAACTTCATTGATGCCCTTGATGATGACAAAAAGACCATGATAGCGGATTATACGCAGAATTCCATTAAAAAGCCTTTCACTCAAAAACTTACAGTAAATTGTAATTGTCAACCGGAAGATCGCGGGTGTAGCGCAATCGGAGCATACTCTGAGTGCTGTATTTGTTGTACGGCACCACAATCGGCAGCTTGCGGTGTTTATTTCGGATTAGCATCTTGTCAATGTTCCGGTGGCAATCCCACACCTCGATTACAAAATACTTCGCCACCGGTAACAATTTACCCCAGAAATATTGCAAAGCTTATTAATTATGCCAACATGAATGGTATTACCACCAAAGGAATCACCAAATCGTTTGAAGTTTTGATTAATTCTAATAATTAAAATTAATTTTAACGGCATCAGGACCAATCAGCCTGATGCCGTTTCTTAAATTTAGAATTGCAGTATGCGTTTATTCATAACCTTATTGCCTTTTATACTGTGTATCTCGGTGAAAGCCCAGTTGACTATTACAGGAAAGTTGACTCCGTCTGTAAACTGGGAGAGTAAATTTTACATCGCCCGAATTGACAAAATCGGGCTGGTCACGCCTCAATTAATCGATTCAGTACGCATCAATGCTGACGGAACGTTTGCCTATACTTTTGATTCCAGTCCACAGGGTGTTTTATTTCAATTCAGTCAACCATGCAAGGGGTGCAATTATCTCAAAACCATTTCGGGTTTAAACGAAAATTCGTTTCTTGTTATTTCTAATCACGCGAGGTCAGAAAAGTTAAAACTGGAGGGTAACAGTGATTCGCTGTTCTATTCAGTTAAAATGACCGGCAGCGAACTAAACAGCCAATTATTAATTTTCCGCAATCTTAGATATCCCATTGCAAAATTACTCCGGCAAACCAATGATTTACGGAGCACACAGCCGGAGCAGGACGATAAGGTCCGCCAGCAAACCATGAAGAGTATATTGCAGCAAACCGAATTGATTAAGTCCAGGCTGCATGCCATTTTGGATACCTGTCAAACTCCGCCACTTCTGGCAGCCGGAATTTATTATCTTAACGAAGCTTATTTCGGACAACTGCAGCCTGAACAGATCTCCCCGTACATCAGCCGATTACCCGAATCTGAAATAATTCTTTACCGGAACTTAAAGAACAATAACCTGGCTACATCAAAAAGCAAAGCCGGACTTGTATTACCAAACACAACCCTTGTTGACTCAAAAGGGAAACACTACCCTCTTTACAAAATCCCCGGGAAATACAAAATCATTGATTTCTGGGCATCCTGGTGCGGGCCCTGCCGAAAGGCCAATACCGGGCAATTACGCGCTCTTTACTCTAAACTACACAAATACAAAATACCAATAATTGGCATAAGCATAGATAAGGATGTAAACAAATGGAAAGAGGCTGTAAAGAAAGACAACACCCCATGGCTTCAGGTGATGGAAGTTGAACCATTGCTCGGTAAAATAATTCAACCTGATATGGAAGGAATTCCGTTGTACCTGGTGATTGATGAAAATAACCTGGTTGTTTTGGAGGCACGGGCTCCGGCACAAATTGAATTTTTTCTTAAAGAACGAATTTCAGACTTCTGACAAAAAATAAGGCATTGGATACCCCAATGCCAAATACCCTATACACCTCAACCTCTTTAAGCCGTTACCGGCACTTTCTTTACCTCCGCTGGTTTTTCTTCTTCCTTCTTATCCAGGTCAATGATAATGGGCGCAGCAATGAACACCGAAGAATACGTTCCCACTACTATACCTACCAGCAAGGCAAAGGAGAATCCACGCAACACCTCACCACCAAAAATCAATAGCGTAACCACCACCAACAGGGTGGTGCCGGCCGTGATGATGGTGCGCGACAGCGTGTCGTTAATGGCATCGTTTACGATTTTCTTTTTGTCGTGCGAAGTGCCCAGCCCGATGTACTCGCGTATCCGGTCGAAGATGATCACCGTATCGTTAATGGAATACCCGATGATGGTGAGCACGGCAGCCACAAACACCTGGTCGATTTCAAAGCTGAGGCCGAAGAAATTAGCAATGGCAAAGGCCGCAAACACAAATAGTGTGTCGTGCAGCGTGGCCACGATGGCGCCTGCACTGAACTGCCACTTTCGGAACCGGATGAGGATGTAAATGAAGATGGCCACTATCGAAAACAAGCTGGCCTCCCACGCTGAATTTTTGATGTCATCAGCAACGGTAGCCCCAACCTTGGAGGAACTGGAAATGGTAAAGCGGCTGTCGTTCAGTTGTGAATCCTGATCGACATATTGCTTTCCGGTTATTTTCTCCAAACCGGCAATAAGCGCTTGCTTTACTTTGTCATCGGCTTCATCGGTATCGTCATCAATCAGGTACGATGTAGTTACTTTAACCGTGCTGTTGCTGCCGTAATTCTTTACTTCCGTGCCGGCATTTGAAAACGCCTCGCTCAACCCCACTTTCAGGCTGGTGGCTACAACAGGTTGGTTAAATGAAACAATGTAAGCGCGGCCGCCTTTGAAATCAACCCCCAGGTTGAGCCCCTTCACCAGCATCAGCGAGAGCCCGACAACAATCAAAGCCGATGATATGATGTAGGCCAGTTTGCTGTTGCGTACAAACTCAAACTGTCTTCTCTTTTTAACGGCCTTTGCAATAAAGGTGTCGAACGAAATTTTGCTCTCATCGCCTCTGCGGGTCATCCACTCCACAATTACCCGCGAAACATAAACGGCTGTAAAAAACGAAGTGGCAATACCCACCATCAGCGTAATGGCAAATCCCCGGATGGGACCCTGGCCAAGCCAGGCCAGGAAAAAGGCCGTGATGAGGGTGGTTAAGTTCGAATCGAAAATCGTCCAGAAGGCCCGTTGATAACCGGTTTTAACGGCATCTTTCAGCTTTCTGCCATGAAGCATTTCTTCTTTTATCCGTTCAAATATCAGCACGTTCGCATCAACGGCCATACCCATTGTAAGCACAATACCGGCAACACCGGGCAGGGTTAGGGAGGCATCGAGTTGCGCAAGGATACCCAGGATGAAAAAGATGTTAAACAGCAATGCAATGTTGGCTACCCATCCGCCTTTGGCATAGTACATCACCATGAAGATGACTACCAGTGCAAGGCCCAGTGCAGTGGAAATCAATCCCTGGTCGCGCGCAAGTTCACCGAGCGTAGGGCCTACAATGGCTTCTTCAACAATCTTTGTGGGGGCAGGCAATGATCCGGCTTTTAAAATGTTCGCCAGGTCTTTTGCTTCTTCCACGGTAAAGTTGCCGGAAATCTGCGAGTTGCCGTTGGGAATTTCTCCGTTTACATACGGTGCGCTATACACCGCGTTATCCAATACAATGGCGATGCGTCCGCGGGGCGATTTGCTGGCCGCTTCGGCTGTCATCTTGGCCCAGATGCGCGTACCGGTAGCATTCATCGTCATGCTTACGGCCGGCCGGGCGTATTCATCCAGATCCTGGCGGGCATCGTTTATCACTTCGCCCGTGAGCTTTGGTTTACCTCCCCTTCCCTGATCGAGAAAATAAAGTGACAGGGCTTCGGTGTTACCCAGGTCTTTGTCGGGTTTATTGCCCCAGTATATGCCTACATTGCGGGGCAGCAGGCTGCGCACATCGGCACGCCTGAAGATGCGGTTTATCTCGGCAGTGTCCTTTAGGCTGTACCGGAATGTACCTGCCGGAGTGCTTTTGGCAAACAAGGGCGAAACACCCAGGTTTTGCAGCGAATCCAGCCCCGACTTAGTTGTGTCGCCTACCGAAGCGGTTTGCAATTGTTTTTCGAGATCGGTAAGGGTTGTATCGGCCGATGGTTTTGCTTCTGTTTGTGTTCCGGCTGATGTTGCTGTTTTTGCAAGGGCGAGACTCTGCTGCTCTTTGGCGAGGAGTTCGTTGATGCTCATCAGCGAAGTTGAAATATCGTTGGGTTCCACCACATCCCAGAATTCAAGCCGCGCCACGCCTTGCAGCAGTTTGCGCACACGGGCAGGGTTATCGGCACCCGGAATTTCAATCTGGATGCGGCCTGTGCCGGGCAACCGCTGGATGTTCGGAGCGGAGGTCCCGAATTGATCGAGGCGGTTTTTCAGGATGGTGTACGAGCGATCAATGGCACTCTCAATCTCCTGTTCCACCACTTCAATTACTTTTTCATCCGGGTCGTTCAGGCTTATTCTTCCGCGCGTAGTGGCTGACGCAAACACGTGGGCGAGTTTTGCCCCTGGGTTATCTTCACGGTACGATTCAAAAAACAGCGAGCTGAAACTCTTCTCGCTGTTCTTTTGCCTTTGCTGCGCCTTTACCAATGCTTTTACAAAAGCTGAATCTTTATTGTTGCCGCTAAGTCCTTTTATAATGTCGACCGGGGAAACCTCGAGGGTTACGTGCATACCGCCCTGCAAGTCGAGGCCAAGGCTCAATTCGTTATCTTTTACTTCTTTGTACGTAAACTCAACACCAAACAGGTTATAAACCGGTTTATTCCAAACCGAGTCCATGTACGCTACCTTTTTGCCCAGGTCAACAATGCCGTTGGCATCGGTGGCGTAGGCAATGGCGTTGCGCTGCACCCGTGTGGATACCACCGTAAACGACAGGTAATAAAGACACAGCGCGGCAATTACAATTGTTAATACAATTACAAATCCTTTGTTCTGCATAATCAATTCAAAATTTGAGGTTTAAAATTCAATAATGGAATTAAACTGAAGGCCTACTGGCGTTCAGTTACATTAGTGCTTATAAAATACTCAGGGTGCGTTTGGGGAAATAACAACCCGAAAGAGTGTATGAAGGAGTTTGTCAAAAACCTTATTGAACGAAACAGGCTCCTCGTGCCGGTGTTCATCTTCAAAAAGAATTTCGAGGATAAACGAAAACCCCTGGTTGGTCTCAACCACAGATGAAGAGGACGGTAGGGTAACGGAAGGCATTGAAATGTAAGCCGCGTCATCCGATTGCTCAGTCTCTACCTGGTTTACGGGCTTATCCGGTAACGTGTAAAAGAAAAGCTGGCTTACGGTAATGGCAACAGCCACACCCAGCCCTGCTGCAAGGGTTAGGGTACGATTCCGGTTAAGCGCTTTTTTCATGGGCTACAAAAGTAGAAAATTGCTCCGAATCTGAAAGGGGTATACAAAAACGGCCTAATTGACCTTGAATCCGGCCAGTTTGGCTTTCAGGGCCAGGGTAAGCACATCGAGGGCACGTTCAACATGGTGGTTATTAGGAATAACAATATCAGCCTGGTGCTTTAACGGTTCAATGAGTTTTTCGTAAACAGGCATAACGTGGTGGTGGTACCGGTACAACACATCATCTAGGCCGTAGCCGCGTTCTTCATTATCGCGTTGTATCCTCCGGCTTAACTTTACATAATCTTTTGCCTCAATAAACACTTTCAGGTCAAGTTCCCTGGCGATGTCGTCAAAATATTGAACAAACAATCCTTCAACTATCAGGATGGGAGCCGGTTTGAATACCAGTATTTTTGGTTCGGCACCCGGGTTATTAAAGGTGTATTCTCTTTTTGTGAGCACTTCGCCCCGTTTCAGTTTGTTGATATCGGCAACGAACTGCTCGTGATCAATGGCTTCGGGAAGATCAAAGTTTTTTACCCCACGTTCATCCGTTTTTTGCCGGTCGCGCGGATGGTAATAATTATCCTGGGATATTAAGCATAGCTCCGACTCGGTAAACCGTTTTGACAAGTTTGTCAAAAAGTATGTTTTACCCGAACCACTGCCACCTGTGATGCCGATGGTATAAGGCTTGTTCATTTAAACTGACCGGGGCAAATTACCAAACAGGTGGCTACCGACCATATTTTTTCTGAAGATAGTGTGCCAGTTTACGCACCGCCTCGCCCCGGTGGCTGATTTTATTTTTCTCTTCCATGGTCATCTCGGCCAGGGTGCGGTTTGATCCAAGCGGCAGAAAAACCGGGTCGTAACCAAAACCGCCAGCACCCCTGCGCTCCGTAAGAATCATGCCCTTAACAATACCTTCAAAAAGTTGCGAACCGTCATCGCCCACCAGCGCAACAACGCACCTGAATTGGGCATTACGGTTTGGTTGGCCAGCCAGCCTGCTCAATAGCAGGTTAATGTTGTCATTGCTGCTTTTGTGCTCGCCTGCGTAGCGGGCGGAGTAAACGCCCGGCTCACCGTTCAGGGCGTCAACTTCCAGCCCGGTGTCATCGGCAAAACAGGGTACCCGGTAAATATCGTAAACATATTGCGCCTTTTGCCGCGCATTGCCTTCGAGTGTGTTTTGGGTTTCCGGCAGTTCGTCCCGGCAACCGATTTCCT
>JAGUUF010000333.1 GCA_020063545.1 Cytophagales bacterium | reverse complement strand
TCGGTACATCGGTTACGGTTACGCTGTACGACCCGTCCTGGATGTTGGACAAATCTTCCGTGGCATACGGGCCGCCCGGGCCGGTCCATGCAAAGGTGAACGGTCCTGCTGAGCCCGATACAGTCAGGTCTATCGCTCCGTTAAAGGGTGCCACGCAACGGCTGTTCGGGGTAACGACATTCGATAAGGTGATGGTCGGGGCGGTGTTGGCTACGTTGATGTTGGCTATTGCTGTACACCCGCTCGGTACATCGGTTACGGTTACGCTGTACGACCCGTCCTGGATGTTCACTAAATCTTCCGTGGCATACGGGCCGCCAGGGCCGGTCCATGCAAAGGTAAACGGTCCCGCTGAGCCCGATACGGTAAGGTCTATCGCTCCGTTAAAAGGTGCCACGCAGCGGCTGTTCGGGGTAACGACACTCGATAAGGTGATGGTCGGGGCGGTGTTGGCTACGTTGATGTTGGCGACTGCTGTACACCCGCTCGGTACATCGGTTACGGTTACGCTGTACGACCCGTCCTGGATGTTGGACAAATCTTCCGTGGCATACGGGCCGCCAGGGCCGGTCCATGCAAAGGTAAACGGTCCTGCTGAGCCCGATACGGTCAGGTCTATCGCTCCGTTAAAGGGTGCTACGCAGCGGCTGTTCGGGGTAACTACGCTCGTTAAAGAAAGTGTAGGCCTTGCATCGGGTACGTTAACAACCGCAATGGTCTGGCATCCTGTAGTCAGATCAGTTACCGTAACCGTATAGGAACCATGTTCAACTGCGGTTAAATCTTCTGTTGCATAGGGTCCCCCGGGGCCTGTCCAGTTGAAACTCAGTGCACCGATGGCACCGGTAACGGTAATATTAACAGCCCCGTTAAAGGGTGCAATGCAACGCGAGTTTGGTGTAACAACACTCGAAACAGAAAGCGTTTGGATATTCACGGTAACCGAACCGTTCATATTTACCGGAGAGCAAAGGCCATCTACCGCGCGCACCGTTAGCACATCACCGTCTGAAAACGTACCCGATGGTGCCGTTAACACAAATGGCCCCGGTGCGGCCGGGTTGGTTTGGGGCGCACCGATGGGAGAACCGTTAACGAGAATCTGGTAGGTTACCGGGGCAGCCTGGGTGGCCGCTAAGGCAATGGTGGCATCATCACCGACACACACTATCTGCGGTGAGGGTGTTGTAACGTTTTGAACGATTGGAGAAGGATCGGTAATAACCACAGGCCCGACCGACCGAAAACAGTTTGTGCCATTATCAAGAACCGTTACCGAATAGCTTCCGCCAACAAGTCCGCTCAAATCCTGCGTTCCCGGATCAACGAACCCGGAAGGGCCTGTCCATTGATACGAATAGCTTCCGGTTCCACCGGATACAGAAATGTCAATTGCACCGTTTGGCGCACTGCAGTTTGTGTTGTTAATACTTGAAGCAAGCGATGCCGACAAGTCGGGTGAAATGGAAAAAATAGTAACGAATTGAAAGGAACTTCCATCTGCATCCTGAACAATAACGATATATGTTTTTCCTCCCGGCAATCCCGGCAAACCGGTTACGGCAAACGGAACCCCAACGGTCAGGTTATGTGGCCCTTGATCTGGCGGGCCAAAAATAAATGCTCTAAGTGGTGGTGGATTGGCAGACGAAACAAGAATTTCAAATGAACCGTTGTTCAGGCCATCGCATGCATCCTTTTTATTCTGAATGGTAAAAACGGGCTGTGCGAAAATGAAGGAAGTCGCAAACGCAAACAGCAGCGACAGGGAAAGTTTAAAAAGTAAAGGTCGTGTCATGCAATTCAGTTAATGACCACTTCAAAAAATTTCTGGCAATAATTTGAACCCTCCTTCTCACCGGTTATCACAACCGAATGCTTTCCCTTCTTCAGGTTTCTGATTGAAATCTCTGTTGCTTTCAGTTTTGTTGTACCGGCCGGTGTGAGCAGGTACACGGCATATTCTGCGCGATCACCCGAAAACTCAAAGCTGATGCTGCCATTATTTTCTCCCCTACTTGTGTCGGTTTTGCTCCAGGAAACCTGTATTTCGTTGCAGAGGGCTGGTGGCAACTGTGCCGGTACCTGGTTTGCCTCAGGCATGGCTATATAATTCAAGACTATGATTAAGAGTGACTTAGGTAGTATCATCTCATTAATAAGTTCAAAAAGTTACGCAATTATAAATAACCTTCAAAAAATTATAGTAACCGTAAAAAAACCTTTCTCAGCCAATCTGTAAAGATCATGTTTATTGCCCTACCCTCAAAAAATCCTGGCGGCTAAAAAGGGGCATCTCGTATACCTGTAAGATTTAGTTAAAAAAGTTAAATTTTTAAATCAAAAATGCTTTCTGTTGAGGATTTCAATCATAATTATGGCCTTTTTAAAGCCTTCCGGGTCACGTAAGTCGCGCGTGTATTCTTCCAATAAATTGCGCTGGTCGGCCTTGTCAAACTCTTTAAACCTGCCAAAGTCCATGTTAACATCCTCCAGCCGGGTGGTTTCCTCAAGCGACTTTCGGTAAAAAGCCTGCTGCTTGGCCTCTTCAAACTGCTTGTACGTTGATTCTTTTTTGAAATCGTATGCCCTTTCGGTTTCCTGTTCGGCCAATTCTTCTTCGTCCTCTATATCGTCATCATAATCCACATATTCCTTTTTATAGGAAGGTTCAGGTTTGTATTCAGTTGACGGTTGGGGGGCTGGTTGTTTGGCTTCTGTTATTTCGCGCAGCAACTCTTCAAATGTAAGCGGTTTGGGTTGTGCCTGCGGCCGGGCTGTTGACCTGCCTGCAGGCGGTTCGTTGTCGGTTGTACCCTGTTCAGGTTGCTTTTTCGCCTTAAGCCAGTTGTACAGCAGGTAAACGGCTCCGATTATGATGTAATAGAGTATACTGTCATCCATAGCAAATACCTTCAAAAATAATCATTTCAACGTTTTTTACCTCTTCTATTTTTATTTGAATTGGCCATACGATAAGGTTATCTTTGCCGCGTTTCTTACCTGTTGGCAGGAAGAAAATTTTTTACCGTCAAACAACCACACGTACTACATGCAGTTAGCCAAGCTTGAGATCAAGGGCTTTAAGAGTTTTGCCGATAAGGTCGTAATCAATTTCGATGAGGGAATTACCGGGGTAGTTGGCCCGAACGGAAGCGGGAAATCTAACATTGTGGATGCTATCCGCTGGGTTTTGGGCGAACAAAAAACCAGTGCGCTCCGGTCGGAAAAAATGGAAAACGTAATTTTTAACGGCACCAGCGGCCGTTCGGCCCAGCAAATGGCCGAGGTTTCCCTAACCATCAACAATACCAAAAACATTCTGCCTACCGAATACTCCCAGATTACCATCACCCGCAGGCTCTACCGTTCGGGAGAAAGCGAATACCTGTTGAATGGCGTTATCTGCCGGCTTAAAGACATTACCAATCTCTTCCTGGATACGGGTGTTGCCTCGAATACGTATGCCATTATCGAGCTCGGCATGGTAGACGACCTGCTTAATGACAAAGACAATTCCCGCAGGATGCTTTTCGAAGAAGCGGCAGGAATCTCCAAATTCAAAAAACGAAAGAAAGAAACGCTGAAAAAGCTGGAGGATACCGATGCCGACCTGGAACGGGTGGAAGACCTGCTGTACGAGATTGAGAAGAACATGAAAAGCCTTGAAAAACAGGCCAGGCAAACTGAGAACTACTACAAAATAAAAGACGAATACAAGCAAAAAAGTATTACCCTGGCACGGGTGGTGGTAGCAAAGCAAAAAGAAAAATTTTCAGCACTCAACCAAAAAATTCAGGAAGAGAACGACCGCAAGATTGCCCTTACCGCTTCCGTTGCCGAAATGGAAGCAGCGATTGAACTTGCTAAAGCCGAACTGATTGGAAAGGAGAAGACACTATCGGCCAGGCAGAAAGCCATCAACGAATTTGTAGCCCGGATAAGGCAGTACGAAAGCGATAAGCAGATAAAAAACGAGCGCCTGAAATACCTGAACGATCGGGCCACCACCCTGCGCGACCAGATTGAACAAGACAGGAAAAGCAACGAGCGCGCCCGCTTCAGCATTCAGAGCCTGGAAAACGAACGCGATAGCGCACGCCAGACCCTGATTGAAATTGAGCAGCGACTTAACCAGTTGCGGGCCGAATACGAAGAGCAGCGCAAATTAACCGGTACCCAGCAGGGGCAGGTTGACCTGCAGCGCCAGGCACTCAGGCAAAAACAGGAAGAAAGTTTTCAAACCAACAAGGCGGTTGAAATCCGCGAAATCCAGGTGGCCTCCTTCCGCCAGGAACTGGACCGCACCGCTACCGATACCAGCCAGCAGAGCGCCAGCCTGGTTGAATTTGAAAAGAAACTTATTGTACTCCAGGAAGAAATTGAACGAAAAAATAACGAACTGGAGCAATTACGGAAGGAGGAGGCTGATAATCTCGACCGGATCGGGTCGATGGAAAAGACCATTGAAATGATTCGCGATGAGATGACCGCCACCAGCCGGAAACTCGACTCCCGGCAAAATGAATACAACCTCACCAAATCGCTGGTCGAAAACCTGGAGGGTTTCCCTGAAGCGATAAAGTTTTTGAAAAAGAAAATCGCCCGGCATGCGCCCCTCTTATCGGATGTACTTACCTGCCCGGAAGATTACCGGGTAGCTATTGAAAACTACCTCGAAGCATACCTCAACTATTATATTGTTGAACACGAAGCCGAGGCGTATGAAGCCATCAACATCCTGAGCGATGCCTCAAAAGGAAAAGCCAACTTTTTCATTCTCGATGCCTTTGAAAAATTTGAGCCTACACCAACCCGCATTTACGACAACGCCTACCCGGCCACTCAGGTAATCGAGTTCGATCCGAAATACCGTAAGCTGATGGCCTTTATCCTCGATAAAGTGTATGTGTATGAAGGCGACATCAAGGGAATCCCTTCGGATGATGACAACACGTTCATCACCAAAAGCGGCAAACTCACCAAAAAGCGCTTCAGTATTTCCGGGGGTTCAGTAGGCCTGTTTGAGGGAAAGAAAATCGGGCGGGCTAAAAACCTGGAGAAACTCGATAAAGAAATCAAAGAACTCACGGCCAAACTTGGCGAAATCCGCGATAACCTGGTGCAGCGGCAGACCGACCTGGAAAAACTGCGGCATACCACCATACGCCAGCAGATTGACGAACTGCAGCACACCATCCGGCAGATCAATGAAGAATTTGTGTCGGTGCGTACCAAGCGCGAACAGTTCTCGGAACTCTTGAGCAATGCCGATTTACGGAGGGAAGACATCCTGGAAAAAGTAGATACGCTGCTGAAAGAACTGGATGAATTGAAACCCAAAGCACAATTGCTGCAGCTCGAAGTAACCGAGCAGGAAAACCAGATAGCACAGCTAACCGGGTTGCTTGCCCATGAAAACGAACACCTGAGCCAGAAATCAGCCGCGCTGAATGAACAAAACATCCACTACCACCAGCAGGAAAACCGCGTAACAAGCATAGAGCAGGAAATCCGCTTTAAGCAGGAAGCTATGGAGCAAAGCACCCAGCGGATTGAACTGAACCAGGA
>JAGUUF010000214.1 GCA_020063545.1 Cytophagales bacterium | reverse complement strand
GTAATTTCGGGTGACTTACCGATAACGGCTTCCTGCTGATAGCCTTAACCTGTGCATACCGGTTATCTTCCAGCAACAATGCGAGCAATTGACTGCCGATGAGCCCGGTGGAGCCGGCTACCAAAGCTGTTTTCATGAAACAGTTGGTTGAGATTTCTCCCAGGCAACAAACTGATCCACTTCCCGGGTAAGCGCATGGTACACCCCCATCAGAATTGCAAAATCATCGCCAAAGCCAAGTACGGGCAGCAGGTCAGGAACAACATCAAACGGATTGAGAAAGTATATAAGGGCGGCCAGCAAAGTGGCTATTCCCTTCCAGGGAACAAAGCGGTATTGCCCGCAACAATAAGCCTTAACCATACGCACAAACAGGTTTGCTCTTTCCTTCATGGCTACTGCATTTACCTCCTGCCCATTCATTGTGCTGATTTTGGATGCAATCTTCGCCAGCAAAACAGCTATACGCATGTGCCTGTTGCGAAGGGTTGCGGCAGTGGCGAGGGAAGACGTAAAAAAACGGTTCATCTCAGAAACTTTGTTGTATTTCGGCTTTCAGTTGAACCAGGGCATGAGCAATGGGATCGGGCTTGGCCATGAACCGTTCAAAAATTTTCTTTGATAAATCAAGGCTGGTGGATTCGGGTTTCATTTCAGTAGCGGCATCGTTAATGGTAACAACCAGGTCTTCCTTTGCGTTCCGGATCAAATCCCAAACAGCTTCGCTCATAAACACCTGCTGGGATACATTATGGTTGTATTCATTCCGTATCTCGCTCAGGAGCATTTGCTGAAAATCGCGCGCGGGTATCATGCCCTGGTTGAGGCGCACCAGCAGGTTTTGCGGACTTATCCTCTCCAGGAAAAGGCACATCCGTTCGTACGCCTGCAGCCGTAACGGAAGCACGGTTTCGATGCTTCGACCGCGGATTTCGAGTTTCTTCAGTTCAATTTCTTTGGCCAGAAACGAACGCACCAGCAGGTAAGCGGCATATAAAACAACTGAAGCGGGTATCAGTATTTTTCCGAATTCAATAACTGCATCCATGAGTAATTCAAGATATCCAAAAAAAGTGTTGAAAATTAGTAATTTTACCCATCAATTATGGCAAATAAACTCAAAGAACATTTACTTGACATTGCAGGTAAAATAACAGATGAAACCAGCCTTGAGGACATCTATCTTCAACTTTCATTGCTTGCTGATATTGATGAATCAGAGGAGCAGGAGGCAAATGGGGAAACCCTGAAACACGAAGAGGTGGTTTCAAAGTCGGGTGAATGGTTAAAGTAATCTGGACAAAACGAGCCTTTCAGCAATTTGAACGGGCTATCCGTTATATACGGGATGAACAAGGACTTTACTACGCAAAAATTGTTCACGCTAAAATCCTGGAATCAGTTGGAAACCTTGAAAGGTATCCTAAAATAGGCGTATTAGAACCTGTATTGATACATAAAAAAAGTGAATACCGTTTTCTGGTTGTCTAGAGTTTTAAGATAATTTATAAAGCAGAGGCATCAAAGATTGTTATATCGCGCATCTTTCATGCCTCCCGAAACCCTAAAGAGTTAAGAGGTGTTTGACGAACCATGACAGATTTAATACCCATTACATTATCACTTAAGGCTATTGAAGAGATCAAAAAAATCATGGAAAAAAAAGGCATCCCGGCTGACTACGGCCTGCGGGTGGGTGTGCGCGGGGGCGGCTGCGGAGTTTCCATGATCATCGGGTTCGATAAAAAAAAGGAAACCGACCTGGCCTACACCGTAAGCGGCATTCCGGTTTATGTGGCTAAAAAAGATACCCTGTTCCTGGTCGGGAAGGAAGTTGATTTCTACGAAGGAGCCGAGGGCCGGGGCTTCACATTCGTTGATTCCACCAGCACGCCCAAATCATAACCGGCATGAGTTCTGACACATATTGTCAAAAAGCTGTTCTATGTTCGTACCAACAAAACGAACAAGAACCATGCGACCAGCCATTGCAAAGAATCCTGTAAAAACCAGAAAAAACGGTGCAACCGGTAACGTAAAGCACCCCGAGTTGCTGTTTATTATCGCCCCTCCCCCGCACATCTGCAGCGATGTGGCCGTGCTGAAAGATGATGTACACTACCTGGTTGGCCATACGTTTGCCGACCGGTATTCTAAAGCCCACATTTCGTTGTTTCGGTATGCGGATGAACACACGGCCGATATCATCAGCTTTGTGGAGGAAAAAGCGCTTGCCCTTAAGCCGTTTAATGTTTTCCTGAAAGATTTTGGTGTATTTCAGCAGGGCACCGGCCGATCTATTTACATGGACATTGTAAACAAATACGCTATCCGTGAAGTATTTGAAAGCCTGGTGAAGGAATCCCCTGAATTTACTCCACACATTTCTATTGCCAAAAACCTGTCGGATGTTGATTTCCTGAAATGCTGGCCGTACCTGAAGGGGCTTAACTACAGCAACCAGCATTTTGTGTGCGACCGAATTACGGTGCTCATCCGCAAGGAAAACAAATGGCTCCGGTACAAGGACATACCCTTCGGGGGCTGATTCGCAAGAATCAGGTTGAACCGGTTGAAGTACCATCCAATCTTTGGTCCATCAAAAAATCCAATACCTTTATGATGGTGACCAGCCAAAACATCAACTACAAGCGGATTGAGCAGGCTATCCACTACCTGCAGGAAAATTTTCACCGGCAACCCGAACTCAGCGAAGTTGCTGAAAACGTACACATCAGTCCGTTTCATTTCCAGCGCTTGTTCAGCGAGTGGGCCGGCATCAGCCCGAAACGGTTTCTTCAGTTCTTAACGGTTGATTTTCTGAAAGCAAAAATCCGCGAAAGCCGAAACCTGCTTGATGCAGCCGAAGAGGCCGGCCTTTCCAGTCAATCGCGTGTGTACGATTTGTTTACCACGCTTGAAGCCGTAACCCCGCAGGAATACAAAACGGGTGGGGCGGGAATTTCCATTCAATACGGTTATCATCAAACTCCGTTTGGCTTGTGTTTACTGGGTGTTACCGATCGGGGAATCTGCTGGCTGGCCTTTTTAAATGAAGATGAAGAGAAATCAGCGCTGGAAGCTATGAAACATCACTGGTACAATTCAGTATTTTAT
>JAGUUF010000329.1 GCA_020063545.1 Cytophagales bacterium | reverse complement strand
CCCGCCCGTTGTGTAATATCCTTTAAATGACGATATGGATGAAACCAGGAAGCCGAAGGCAATGGATTTTATCAGCGCAAAGGTGATGGTAAACGGGTTGAACGCATAGCGGATACCGTAGATATACTCAGTGGGAGAAAGGATGCCGGTAAGAAGCCCGACCAGGTAACCGCCCATCAACGCACACACACCCGACACAATCACCAGCATGGGGAACATCAGGATAGAAGCTGTGATTTTGGGCAGCACCAGGTAATTAACCGAGTTGATGCCCATTACTTCCAGCGCATCAATCTGTTCGGTAATGCGCATGGTGCCCAGGTTGCCGGCCATGCTCGACCCGACTTTTCCGGCATAGATTATCGCCATAACGGTAGGCGCAAGTTCAAGCACCGTCATTTCCCGAACCACCTGCGATATCACATAGCGGGGTATGTAAGGCGCTACCAGGTTAAAAGCTGTTTGCACGGTTGACACGGCCCCCATAAAAGAGGATACCAGTACGAACAGGAATATCGAATCAAGCCCGATGAGCACGCACTCATCAACAACGAGCTTATAATGGGTTTTGAATGATTCGCGGTTTACCAGCAGGTTACCTAAAAAAATAAAGTACCGCCCTACTTCTTTCATTGAATTCTCTATCTTGCTAAAGATAGCCAAAAATACTAATCCGTTTTTAATGAAGAAGTTATTGGTCGTTACCGGTGGTACAAAAGGTATCGGCAGGGCAGTGATCGAAAAGTTTGCATCCAATGGTTTCGATGTTGCAACCTGTGCGCGGAAGCCGGATGAGTTGAGTGCATTGAAAAGCAGCCTCGAAAAACAATATACCGGCTGCAAGGTGTTTACCATCCCGGCTGATTTATCGGATAAGACCCAGGTTAAATCCTTTACTGATTTCGTGTCAGGCTTAAACCGCCCGGTAGATGTGCTGGTTAACAATGCGGGGTATTTTGTGCCGGGTTCCATCTCCACCGAACCGGAAGGAACGCTCGAAAAGATGATGAACGCTAACCTGTTTAGTGCCTACCATACTACACGTGGCATTGTGCCCATCATGAAAGCAAATAAATCCGGACACATTGTTAACATTTGCTCCATTGCCAGCATTAAAGCCTACGCAAACGGAGGCTCGTATGCCATAACCAAATTTGCCCTGCTGGGATTTTCAAAATGCCTGCGCGAAGAGCTGAAAGCAGATAACATACGCGTAACGGCTGTGTTGCCCGGTGCTACCAAAACGGCAAGCTGGGATGGTGTAAACCTGCCAGATGATCGGTTTATGAGGATTGAAGATGTTGCCGAAATGATCTATGCCGCCTGGACGCTTTCCACCCGCAGCGTAGTGGAGGAAATCCTGATACGGCCCCAATTGGGTGATATCTGATTTAAGTTCTTCCCGGCTGAACAAAACACCGGCATAACGGTTAATTTTGCAGTAAATCCTTTCGCTGTGAACCCTGCCATAGCCGCCACCCGCCAGTATTGCAATAGCCTGGTGCGTTACACCCGCAGAACATCCATCGAAGTAAACATCGGGGATGTGCCGCTTGGAGCCCATCATCCCATCCGCATCCAATCCATGACCACCGTGGATACGATGGACACCATCGGTTCGGTGGAACAGGTTATACGCATGGTGAATGCCGGCTGTGAATATGTTCGCATTACTGCGCCCAGCATAAAGGAGGCACAGAACCTGCAGGAAATCAAAAACGAATTGAAACGGAGAGGATACAACGTTCCGTTGATTGCCGACATTCACTTTACACCCAATGCCGCAGAACTGGCCGCCCGGATTGTTGAAAAGGTGCGGATAAACCCCGGCAACTATGCCGATAAAAAACGATTTGAAACAATTGACTATACCGATGCCGCTTACCAGGCCGAACTTGAACGCATCCGTGAAAAGTTTACACCGCTGGTAAAAATCTGTAAGGAATACGGTACAGCCATGCGCATCGGCACCAACCATGGGTCGCTGAGCGACCGGATAATGAGCCGCTATGGCGATACCCCGCTGGGTATGGTGGAATCGGCCCTTGAGTTTTTGCGGATATGCGAAGACCTGAATTATTATAACATCGTGCTTTCGATGAAGGCCAGCAACCCGCAGGTAATGGTACAGGCTTACCGGCTGCTGGTAAACAAACTGGATGAAGAAGGATTTAAACCGTACCCGTTGCATTTAGGGGTAACCGAAGCAGGCGAGGGCGAAGACGGCCGCATAAAATCAGCGGTAGGCATTGGTACGTTAATGGAAGATGGCCTTGGCGATACCGTGCGGGTGTCCTTAACGGAGGAACCGGAATTTGAAGCCCCGGTTGCAAAAATTTTGGTTGACCGTTATGTAAATCGAGTTGGCCACCAACCCATTCCGGATGTTTCTGAATCACCCATTGATCCGTTCAGCTATTCGCGCAGAGTTGCCCGTGAAGTCGAAAATATTGGCGGGCCGCACCACGTGCCCCGTGTACTTGCCGACCTGAGCGCCATGCCGGTTACGGACTACAAAGATCTGCGCTGCATCGGGCATTTTTATTTGCCCGAGCCTGACAAATGGAAGATGAACGATCAGGGTGCTGATTATGTGTATACCGGTAAAAACCCCATACCCTTTATGCTGCCCAACGGGCTAAAGGAAATTCTCGATTACCCGGTATGGCTTACTGTTGATGATAAGGAAAACAAACTGCCGCTCTTTTCAGTAAGAGAATACCTGCAGGCCCACCGAAAACACGATCGGATAAACGTTGTCCGTTTTTCGATTAGTGAGATTACAGATATACTTTTGGAAAGACTGAAGCAGGATAAAACTGCCGTGGGAATTATCTGGTCACAGAATGATCATGCCATGGCTGAATTGCGGAGGATTTTTTTTGACTTGATTGCCAACAGCATTGATATACCGGTTATTATTGAACGGAAGTATCCGGCCCTGGAGGATGATCAATTCCGCATATACAGTGCAACCGATGCAGGCGGACTTTTTATTGATGGCCTTGGCGATGGCATTATGCTGTCAATGAACGGAGGAGTTGTTAAGGACAATTATTACAAGCAAGCTGATCTTTGCAACAAAACCGCGTTTGGAATTTTACAGGCCACCCGCAACCGGATGTCGAAAACGGAATACATTTCATGCCCGTCATGCGGCCGCACCCTGTTCGACCTTCAAAGCACCACCGCCATGATCCGCAAGCGTACCGATCACCTTAAGGGCGTGAAGATTGGTATTATGGGCTGCATTGTTAATGGCCCGGGCGAAATGGCCGATGCCGATTATGGGTACGTAGGCTCCGGGCCGGCCCGTATCACACTCTACCGGGGTAAAGAGGTAGTGAAGCGAAATGTTCCCTCGGCCCAGGCGGTTGATG
>JAGUUF010000105.1 GCA_020063545.1 Cytophagales bacterium | reverse complement strand
CTGCTGGTCTTCCTGCTGTTCTTTCTGCTTTTGTTCGTCTTTCTTCTGCTGATCGCTGTTTTGCTGATCCTGCTTCTGCTGGTTTTTATCGTCTTTTTTCTGGTCTTGCTTTTCCTGTTTTTTCTGATCTTGTTGTTGCTGGTCGTTGCGTTGCTGATTCTGTTGTTGCTGCTGCTCCTGTTTTTTCTGTTCATCAAGTTTCTTTTTCAGGAGTTCATAGTTGTACCGGGCATCGTCATTGGCCGGGTTAGCTTTAAGGGCTTCTTTGAAATGGGTTAGCGCCTGTTCCGGTTTTCCAAGCCGGTTGGCCAATACACCAAGTTGTTGTTGGGCGGTTGAGCGGATGGAGGGCACTGTACTGGTGGTAAGCTGTTGATAGCCGGCTTTGGCACGGGCAGTATCATTTAGTTGAAAGTGTGCATGTGCCAGGTTTAGCAGCACTTCGTCTTCCTGCACGTTTAGCGAATCGGCAAGGTATTGATAAAGGCTTGCTGCAGTTTTGTAATCACCGGCCAGGTATGCCTTGCGGGCATTTTCTTTGACATTGTTAATCTTCCCGATTTTTGACGGGTCGGTAACAACTGCCAATAGCGCCAATATGATTGTAACGGTTTTCATATCCGGATGGCTTTTACCTGCACTAACACATCTGCGGCCAGTAAAATTACGGCAAGGGCAAGAAAGTAAAAATATTTGTTGGCGGTAACATCAATAAAGCGGGCATCCATCAGTTCACCTTCAATACGGTCGATGGTGTTAATAAGCCTTGCGATATCGTTCCGGTTATCATTAATCTCAAAATACTGGCCGCCAGTTTTGTCGGCCAGGTTACGTAACGCTTGCGGGTTGAGCCGGGTAACGACAACATTTCCCTGCCTGTCGGTTTTGTATCCTGAGCCTGCCCTAATCTGGCCGCCTTCTTCGGTGCCTACACCAAGCGTAAAGAGTTTGTACCCTTTATTCTCAATTTCTGCCAACGCGGCATCCGTCTCATCGCCAAAATCTTCGCCATCACTTATCAGTACAATTACTTTTGAGGTTACTTCGCCCGCCCTTGTATTGTCGGTTGCCAGTTTATCCACCGCCATGCGCAGGGGCGGCCCAAAGTCGGTTCCTCCGGAAGGCACCAGGGCAGTGTTCATGGCATCAATAAACAGGTTAAGGGCGGTTTGATCGTAGGTTAGCGGGCATTGCATAAAGGCTTCTGACGAGAAAATGATGATGCCGATCCGGTTTGAGTTAAAAGCCTGGACAATCTTTTTAAGTTCGTTCTTCACCTTTTCTAACCGGGTAGGGGCAATGTCCAGGGCATCCATGGATTTGGACAAGTCCACGCAAATCATAATGTCTTTACCAACCGATTTTACTTCGCGTTTCCCTTCGCCAAACGAAGGGCCCAGCAGTGCAATAAGCAGCAAGGCAAAGATGATGCTGCGTAATACCAGTTTGAAAAAAATTATGCCGTAGGGAGAACCGAGCGTTCGTGCAATTCGGCTTACCCGGATGATGTACAACAGGTAAAGCACGATAAAAGCACCTGTAAATACAGTTTCAGTTAATCCGAATTCCCGGTACCAGGTCACGTCAATTCTCACTTGTTTGCCGCAAGTAACAATTAACCCGGTTGCCGGTCAACACGATTTAATTTTAACCGCCAGGGCCTGTGCGGGATGTAAGTTAATGATGCCGGATTTCGCGAGTTATGGGGCGATGTTTATATTTGCACTCTTTAAGCGATTTGGTTAACCGGAGAGGTGGGTGAGAGGCTTAAACCAGCAGTTTGCTAAACTGTCGTACGGGTAATACCGTACCGGGGGTTCGAATCCCCCCCTCTCCGCGAGTCTCGTTAGCGACTCATTTTCTTTGACGTACTGGTCCCGTAGCTCAATGGATAGAGCAACTGCCTTTAAGTAAATGGAGCCTACAGTCAGAAACTGAATGACTGGAGTGGATGGCGCTGTTTCGGTGAACCCTTTGCAGAGTGCATGGCAATACCGAGGAAATTCCCGGTTTCCTTATTTTTAACTATGAAAAGTCATCATACAAAAAATAAAGGAGACCTTGGGGTATTAAAGGCGCAAGCTGATTTATGTGCGAAGGGGTTTTTGGTGTGCCTGCCACTTTCTGAGCACGCACCCTTCGATCTCGTAGCTTATAAAAGGGGGGTATTCAAACGAGTTCAGGTTAAAGCACGAACAATTAAAAAGGGAAGAATTGACGTCAGATTTGAACACAGTTATTCCGACAGGCGGGGAGTTCATACACATCGTGTTAATTTCGATGAATTAGATCTCTATTGCGTCTATTGTCTGGATAACGATACCTGTTACTATTTTGATCCCAGGCACTTTTCAAGAAACATTTTTATCAGTTTGCGGGTAGATCCTCCAAAGAATAATCAAAGTCAATTGGTTAACTGGGCTGATGATTATCGGGAAGTTCCGTAGAGACTATACGCGCCACACCTGAAATGGTGAAGATATAGTCCAGACCCCAAACCCTGCTTAAGCGGGGGCGATGAAAGTCGTAGCAGGTAAGCTAAGCAGTAGGTTGCTGGTTCGACCCCAGCCGGGATCACTTTATAATTATATTGGGAGGCCAGCATTATATTTCTATTTTTGCGCTCCGTATTAATATTAATCACGGGGTGTAGCGAAGCCCGGTATCGCGCTTGGTTTGGGACCAAGAGATCGTCAGTTCGAATCTGGCCACCCCGACATTGTTTAATCATTCATTTTGTTTCGTTGAAACAGATTCTTGACCGCTACACCAAAGAACAGGTAAAGAAAGCCAGCCAGGTTAACGCAATTTTTTTTGATGTTGACGGTGTACTCACCGATGGTAAAATCATTTATGATGATTCCGGAAGGGAGATAAAGGAGTTTAATGTAAAAGACGGCTTAATCATCAGTTACCTGAAAAAGGCCGGAATTATTGTCGGGGCCATTTCAGGCCGCGAAAGCGAAGCCGTTTCGAAACGATGTGCCGAACTTAATCTGGATTTCTGCCACCAGGCCATACTGGACAAGGGCTCTGTTTGTGAAAAGCTGATGACGCATTACAAATTAAAGTCCAAACAGGTTGCCTTTATTGGCGATGACATTAATGACTTGCCCGTTTTTAAAAAAGTTGGCTTTACCATTTGCCCGGCCGATGCCATGTTCTACCTGCATAACCGGGTAGATTTGGTTACCTTTACAAAAGGCGGCAAGGGTGTGCTGCGCGAAGTGGCCGACCTGGTGCTGGCAGCAAGGGGCTGGCTTAAACTATAACGGATGACAAAAGAGGAAAAATTACAACTGGTAAAAAGCTTGTACTGGGAGTATGCCATAGATCCGGAGGAAGCGGTTCGTGCGCTTGAAGGAAAAACAGAAAGGATTGGCAAGCTTCACCGTAATGAATTGTTTATAAAACTCTTGAATTTTTACCCCTGGCATAAAGTCAGAGAAATAGTGCCTGAAAATATGTTGCCCGATTTGTTATCCGAGGAAGTCATCCGGGGATTGTTTCCGCCTATTCTTAGAGAGCGATATCGTTATGTCAGGAAACTTTTATAAGGAATACCTGTACCCTTTGCAGGATAAAGCCTTACAGGTAATTGACAGCACCAAAACAGCATTTTATCTTACCGGAGGGACAGCTTCAAGTCGTTGTTACTTGCAGCACCGGTATTCGGATGATCTTGATTTCTTTCAGAATCAGTCTCAGTCTTTTTTGGCGGATGTAGAACATGTTCTTCAAAAATTATCCGATAATTTTATACTTCGTTATGGAACCAGAGATCTGTCATTTTGCAGAGTATTTATTAAGGAAGATCCGGGCGGGGCAGAATTAAAAATAGAATTTATAAATGATGTTGCATTTCGGGCAGGAGATTTTATGGCACACCCGATTTTTTCCAGGGTCGATTCATGGATGAATATCCTTTGCAACAAAGTTACAGCGTTAAGCAGGTATGCCCCAAAGGACATTGCCGATATTCTATTCCTGTGTTTCAGGTACCCGTTTAACTGGAAAGAAGTTATTTCGGCTGCGAAGATGAAGGATGCGTGGATAAATGAAATTATTGCATCACAGATTATTTATGAGTTTGATTCAGCTTTGTTGAAGCAGATTCAATGGGTGGATGAATCATTTAAGTCAAAACTTTTTTCGGAAGAGCTTAAAATAGTTGCACGTGAACTACTTCATGGATTAAACAACTCATTATTCGACAGAAACAAATGACTCTATTCAACACTAGCGTAAGCATTACGGATGCTGTTACAATAGGCTCCCATCGCCTGGTGCTCTTTGCCGGCCCCTGTGCTGCCGAGAGTTATGACATTTGCATGGAGACCGGAACAAAAGTTAAGGCCATTTGCGGGAAGCTGGGAATAGATTACGTGTTCAAAGCATCCTTCGACAAAGCCAACCGAACTTCGGGTAATTCATACCGCGGTCCTTCGGTTGATATGGGTCTTGAGATCCTGGCCATGGTAAAGAAGGATTTGAACGTACCGATTGTTACGGATGTGCACGAATCGTACCAATGCGCTGAAGCGGCAACGGTAGCCGATGTACTCCAGATACCGGCATTTCTTTGCCGCCAAACCGACTTGCTGAAAGCTGCAGCGCGAACCGGCAAGGCGGTAAAGATTAAGAAGGGGCAATTCATGGCCCCTGAAGACATGAAATATGCTGTTGCCAAAGTGCGCGAAGAGGGCAACAACAATGTATTTCTTACCGAACGCGGTGCAAGTTTCGGTTACCATACCCTGGTTGTGGATATGCGCTCGCTTCCCATTATGCGCCAGTTTACCCCGGTGGTGTTTGATGTTACCCATTCTGTGCAGCAACCCGGAGGCATGGGCGGTTCTTCGGGCGGGCAGCGCGAGTTTGCCCCGTTCCTGGCGCGCGCAGCAGCTGCGGCTGGCGTTGATGGTTTTTTTATCGAAACACACCCCAATCCCGATAAAGCCCTTAGCGATGGACCCAACATGATACCGTTGGATCAGATGGAAGGGTTTGTGTCTATGCTGAAAAAATTCTGGGACCTGAATCGGGCAGTATCCCAACAGCAATCCTGACGGTAAAGCCTGTAATCTTGCATCTTACGGCCTTTTACTATATTTGACTTTAAAATCTACCGATTTAGTGGAGTTTACAGTACTTCAGGGGTATGTGCTGGTGGTGGTTGTGCTGCTCATTGTGGCCTTGTACCGCGAGTGGTTTAATCCGGCACTTTCGTTCTTTATTGCGGTTCTTTCGTTTTTAATCGCTGGGGTTTTATCGCCCCAGGAAGTATTGCGTGGCCTCAGCAACCAGCAAATCATTGTTATTTTCTTGCTAATCCTGATTACGGCAGGAATAAGGGGGGTGTTTGGAGGTGATTGGTTTGCCAAGGTGTTCAGGCCTTCTCAGAAGCCGAAGCAATTCCTGTTAAGGATGATGGCATTCACATCCTCCATATCAGCTTTTCTTAACAATACCCCGATCGTAGCATTTTTTATTCCCTATGTAAAAGAATGGGCCGACCGCACCGGTACACCGGCTTCAAAGTTGTTGATCCCGTTATCATATGCCACCATTCTCGGAGGCATGATAACCGTAATCGGCACGTCCACCAACCTTGTGCTGATGGGCCTTATCTCGGAATACAACCTGCCGCTGTTAGGGTATAAGGATTTTTTATATCTGGGCCTGATGGTTACGGTGG
>JAGUUF010000100.1 GCA_020063545.1 Cytophagales bacterium | reverse complement strand
TATTCAACCTCGCTTTTTAAAACCCCGTCTTCATAAAACGATTTCCACAGCCCGGTGCGTTGATTGTTCCGGTAGCTGCCGGTTTCTTTTACCGAACCGTTTTCGTAATACAGTATCCAGTCACCTTCGCGGTTCTTACCGTTAACCGTTCCTTCCATGCTCTTGTGGCCGTTCTCGTAAAAATATTCCCAGTGGCCAAAGTTGGTGTTGTGCCGCAAGGCTCCGCGCATTTTCAGGTTGCCCGATTCATAGAAAAATTCCCAGATTCCCGTGGTTTCGTTGTTAGAGAAAAAACCTTTTGACTCGGTATTGCCGTTTAGAAAATACGATATGTACCGGCCGTGCATAACGTTGCGCAGGGTGTCTTTTACTACATAAACTTCTTTAAGGTTTTTCTTTTCGGCATCGTGCCAGGTTTGCCGGGTAAATCCTTGGCACCGTGCTTCGATTGACAGAACTACCAACACCAAAACAGGCCACGCCTTCACGGTAAGTCAATTTAGGTAGCTAAAGATACAAAATTTAAGTATCTCAGCCTTTTACAAAGGCAGCCTTGCCCCACTCGGCTATTTCCTGCTCATTCCATAATTCGGGGAAGAAAACAATTTTCTGGAAACGGGGCGGCAGGTATTTCTGCCAGTTAGTGCCACCGGTTGCTTTGATATCCTCCGGGTCTTTCTGCAGGTACCGGCCTGCCGATTTCATGTGGGCCAGCGGCCAGAGCACGTTGGCCAGTGTATCGAATTCCCGGAGACGCCTGATGACTTCGGGGTTATTAGTAAAATACCGCTGGTAGAGTTTAAGCAGGTTGGTATTTCGGTATGCTTCGCCCAGCCTCCTGAACTCAGCCATGTATTTTTCTTCGAACTGCCGGAGGGTAAGTGTTTTTTTTCCTGTTGCCAGTTCAGTAGCCCCGCTGCGCCAATATAATTTTTCAAGCACCTCATCAACATTCGCGGGGTTTTTAACCGATGGCCTGTCGGCAACGCTAACCAGGTTGATCATATCGGTTGAACAGATTTCAATAAACCGGTACTGGGCCGACTGAAAGCCGCTGGCGGGCAGCAAGGCCATGCGGAATTTAAGGAACTGATCCTTCTCCATGCCGTCAACCATAATATCAAACGAGTTTTCGAGGTGGCGGAAATACCGGATAATCCGATCCAACCGTTCGGTAAAAAATTTCACGTCAGGGTTTTGGGTCGCGGCCACCTGTTCAATTTCCCACAATACCAAGCGAAAATACAATTCGGTTATCTGGTGGTAGATGATGAAGACGGTTTCATCCTTAAACCGGGTTTTAGGATTTTGCAGGCTAAGCAGGGTATCCAGGTGGATGTAGTCCCAGTATGTAAGGTAGTCGGAGTACAGCAGCCCATCCAGGTAAGCCGATAAATCCTGCCCCATCACATCGTATTTTGCTTTGAGCTTTTGCAATTGCTCGGTCAGGTCGGGCTGGGTAGCTGGCTTCTGGTGTGGATTCACGTTTATGAATGGGTTTGTTTAACTTGCGCCTGCCTGCAGGCCGGGCGCTAAATAACTAAAAACCTATGGTATCGCATACTGCTGAAGCGAAAGCTAAGAAATCCCTGAAACAGGATACATTTGACCACCCCGATTTTTACGCCATTGATGCGTTGCTTACCGAAGAGCATAAGCTCATTCGAAGTTCCATACGGGATTTCGTAAAACGCGAAATCAGCCCGTACATTGAGGACTGGGCGCAGCGGGCTCATTTTCCTTATGAGATTGTAAAGAAATTCGGAGAGATTGGTGCGTTTGGCCCCACCCTTCCTGTTGAATACGGTTGTGGCGGACTGGACTATATATCGTATGGACTCATCATGCAGGAAATAGAACGGGGCGACAGCGGCATGCGCTCAACCGCTTCGGTGCAGGGTTCGCTGGTGATGTACCCCATTTATAAATTCGGTAACGAGCAGCAACGAAAAAAATACCTGCCCAAACTGGCTTCGGGCGAGTGGCTGGGCTGCTTCGGATTAACCGAGCCCGATCATGGCTCTAATCCATCGGGCATGGTAACCAATTTTAAAGACATGGGCGATCATTACCTGCTGAATGGCGCCAAGATGTGGATTTCGAATTCGCCCAAAGCCGACATCGCGGTAGTGTGGGCCAAGAACGAGCAGGGCCGGATTCACGGGCTTATTGTGGAGCGCGGCATGCCCGGATTTACCACACCCGAAACACACGGCAAGTGGTCGCTGCGCGCCAGCACAACCGGTGAACTGGTTTTTGATAACGTACGCGTGCCGAAAGAAAATCTGTTGCCCGGTAAAAACGGTCTTGGTGCACCGATGATGTGTCTCGACTCGGCACGTTACGGTATCGCCTGGGGTGCAATAGGTGCGGCAATGGATTGCTATGAATCGGCAAGGCGCTATGCACTCGAACGGATTCAGTTCGGTAAGCCCATTGCCTCATTCCAGCTTGTTCAGAAAAAGCTTGCCGAAATGCTAACAGAAATTACCAAGGCACAGTTGCTGAACTGGCGACTGGGCACCCTGATGAACGAAGGCAAAGCTACCACCGCGCAGATTTCACTGGCAAAACGGAACAATGTGCACGTTGCCCTGGAAATTGCTCGTGAAGCGCGGCAGATCCATGGCGGCATGGGCATTACCGGTGAGTACCCGATAATGCGGCACATGGCCAACCTCGAATCGGTAATTACCTACGAAGGAACGCACGACATCCACCTACTGATTCTCGGAAAAGAGATTACGGGCATCCAGGCGTTTGTATAAAGGCTCTACTTAACTTATACAACGAAAACTGCTAAAGATTTTAGTACCTTCGTACTATGAACTTGCCGTTCTTAATAAAGTCGAACTATGCAGGACTGGTTGATTTATGTCGTGCGCATAATGTCGACAAATTGTATCTATTTGGTTCCGCAGCTACCGACCAATTTAACTCCGATAAAAGCGATATCGACCTGCTTGTTACGCTTGACATTTCTGATCCTGTCGATCGTGGAGAAGCCCTTTTATCGCTTTGGGATAAATTTGAGTCATTATTCAACAGGAAGGTAGATTTACTAACCGAAACCTCAATCAAAAATCCTTTTCTGAAAAACAGCATTAATCGGACGAAGAAGCTGATTTATGACAGAGAAAGAGAAAAAATTTCTGTCTGATATTCTAAATTCAATCGGATTAATTGAAGAATTCACCAAAGAGATACGGTCATTTGGTGACTATGAACGTGATCTTAAAACCAAAGGCGCTGTTGAACGACACCTTGGAATTATTGGCGAAGCTGTAAACAAGTTTTTGAAGGAATCTCGGGCCAATCAATTAAAGAATGCATCACAGATTGTTAGTTTAAGAAACAGACTAATTCACTCGTATGACAATATTGATGACTCAATTATCTGGTCAATTTTAATCCGTCACCTGCCTCCGCTAAAAGACGAGGTTAAAAAAATGATGGAATACTAACCTGTTACTCTGCATACCCAGCCACCATAACCCGCTGCACCGGATGCTGCGGGTCGTTGGAATAAACGGTTACGGCTTTGGTCTGGGTTCCCTTCCGGTCTTCGGGCGTAAAGGTAATTCTTATCGTTCCGCTTTCGCCCGGGTTAAGCCTTTCTTTATCAACTGCAGCAACCAGGCAGGAACAATTCCCCTGGATGTTCCTGATTTCAAGAACAGACTTACCAACATTGGTAAATACAATTTCCTTTACGGATGATTGCTTAGCCCGGATGTTTCCCAAATCAACATTCGTTTCGGTAATGTACAGTTGCGGGGCGGTTGCAAGTTCCTGTGCCGACAAGGGTATAAAATAATCCTCAAGGGTGGCATATACCGTAAACTCCTTGTTCGGATAACTATCATCATCGGTATAGAGCGTAATCTTATCGTGATGAAAACCGTATTGTCCCTTCTTCAACCCGTTATACCCAATCTTTATTTCTCCGCGCTGTCCGGGCTGTATGGTCTTTGGCACAACCTCCACCCGGATATGCGCAGGAGCGTCCGATTTTCCTAAATACGTTACCGGCTTATCGCCAGCATTTATAAAATCAATATTGCGTTGGGTATATTCATCTTTACGGAAAATCTTGCCCAGGTTAACGGATAAACTTCTGAACTTCAGTTTTCCGCTGACGGCCGGATATTCGGAGGTGGCAGCAGCACTGCGGGAAGAAACCTGTCCTTTAATATAGAGGGTAACCGGCTGCCCATCAAAGTCGGTGGTAACGGTAAGCGATTTATGAAAATAGCCCGGCCGTCCCTTCGGATCAAACTGCGCTTTAACAATTCCCGTTTTCCCCGGCAGTACCGGCTCTTTCGACCATTCAGGGGTGGTGCACCCGCAGGAGGGTTTTACTGAAAGAATCATCACCGGCCTATCCGATGCGTTGGTAAATGTAAACGTATGGGTTACAGGGCCATCTTCTTCGGGTATAGTTCCAAAGTCGAATGTTTCTTCGGAAAACCGTACCGGTTTTGCCAACTGGGCAAACAGCGGGGTTACCATGCTGATAATTAATCCGACCGCGAAGGCTCGTTTCATAACCGTATAGTTTCGTGCACAAAAGTAAAACTTAAATGTTTACCACTTTATTTCATTTATTTGCAGCACTATGACGCGTATTCTAACCGGCATCCAGAGCAGCGGCAGGCCCCACCTCGGCAACCTGCTGGGTGCCATTATTCCGGCCATTAAACTTTCCAAAGACCCCGGCAACGAGTCGTTCTTTTTTATTGCCGATTTACACTCGCTTACCTCAATAAAAGATTCGAAAACACGGGTTGATAATGTGCGGGCCGTGGCGGCAGCCTGGCTGGCGTTCGGTTTTGACGTGGACAAAAACTACTTGTACCGCCAATCGCGCATCCCCGAAGTATGCGAACTGACCTGGTACCTGAACTGCTTTACGCCCTTTCCGATGTTGGCCAATGCCCATTCGTTTAAGGAAAAATCCGACAGGCTTGCTGATGTAAATGCCGGACTGTTTACCTACCCTGTGCTGATGACATCGGATATTATTCTGTACGATGCGGAAATCGTGCCCGTAGGAAAAGACCAGAAACAACACCTTGAAATAACCCGCGATATTGCCACGGCTTTCAACAATCAGTATGGCGAAACGTTCGTAATACCTGAAGCAAAAATTGAAGAGCAGGTAATGATTATTCCCGGCACAGACGGACAAAAGATGAGTAAATCGTACGGAAACATCATTGATATTTTTCTCCCCGATAAGGAGCTGCTCAAACAAATCAAATCCATTATTTCAGACAGTACCCCGTTGGAGCAACCCAAAGATCCGTCAAAAGACACAACCTTTACCCTCTACAGCCTGCTGGCTTCAACCGAACAACAGGAAGACATGCGCAAAAAATATCTTGCCGGCAATTACGGATACGGGCACGCCAAACAGGAATTGTACGAGTTGATTATTCAGAAATTTGCCGAGGAGCGGAAAGCCTTTAATTACTACATGTCAAACCCGGATGAATTAGAAAAGAAACTTGTACAGGGAGAAGACAAGGCCCGTGTTATTGCCCGCGAAGTACTTGGCCGGGTGAGAAAAAAGCTTGGCTATATGTAAACGGTGGGAATAAGGGATCAGGAATAAGGAATAAGGAATAAGGAATAAGGAATAAGGAGTAACCAACAACGAACAACCAACAACGACTAACGAATAACGACTACTTCCCTTCCCAAACCAGTTGTTGCTTATCCTTTAGTTTCAGGTAGAGTCGCAACGGGTTGACTTCCAGCGCCAGGCGGACATCTTTACCGGGCAGTTTCTCCAGTTCTACAGGTACACCATCGCCCAGGTAGGCTATGGGCATCAGCACATCGCTGTCGGGGCAGTGCTCATCATGCACCTTTTGCAATACTTCCTCAAGGTAAGTTCCATACACATCCTGGAAATCATCTTCCATATCGTGAAGTTTTTCCTCCAGGTCATCATATTTCGGGTTGTTGTAGTCTATCTTCTTCAATTCGGCCCTTGCATTAACAATTTCCTGCAAGGCCTTGTCCAGCGCTTTAATATCCATAGTTGAGGTAATCCGTTTTCAGGCAACAATCTTAGCAAGTTAAGCGTCAATTCTCAAATCCGAAATTTTATAAGGGTAAATGCCGGTATCGGGCACAGAATTCAAACAAAATTTTTCAATTTCGGAGCTAACCGAAATTCAGTATCTGAGATAATAACCTAAACCTGTAAGCATTACCTTTACAGTTCATTAAATCCCAGTATATGGCAACCGATTTCCTACCCATTAATGGTACCGACCACATTGAATTTTATGTGGGCAATGCCAAGCAGTCGGCCTTATTTTACCAGTATGCTTTCGGTTTTGAACTGGTGGCCTATGCCGGCCCTGAAACCGGGGTGCGCGACCAGGCCTCGTATGTGCTGAGGCAAAATAAGATTACCCTGGTACTGACAACCTCCCTTCAGCCAGATTCAGAGATTTCCGAGCACGTGCGCAAGCATGGCGATGGCGTAAAAGTTCTGGCCCTATGGGTTGATGATGCGCGCAAATCGTTTGAAGAAACCGTTGTGCGCGGAGCTGAAATTGCCCGTAAGCCCGAAGTACTAACCGATGAATTTGGTGAGGTAGTGGTCGCTTCCATAAAAACGTATGGCGAAACCATCCACACGTTTGTGGAACGTAAAAATTACAAGGGCCCTTTTCTGCCCGGCTATAAACCGCGGCTAAGCAGTTACAAAACGCAGCCTATCGGGTTAAAGTACGTTGACCATTGTGTGGGTAATGTGGAGTTAGGAAAAATGAACACCTGGGTGGAGTTCTACGAAAAAGTGATGGGCTTCAGCCTGCTGGTAACGTTCGATGACAAGGACATCTCAACTGAATACAGTGCCCTGATGTCGAAAGTGGTTTCGAATGGTAACGGGTACATTAAATTCCCAATTAATGAGCCTGCACAAGGCAAAAAGAAATCGCAGATTGAGGAATACCTTGATTTTTACAAAGGACCCGGGGTGCAACACATTGCAATTGCCACTGATGATATCATTTACACGGTAGGTGAGCTAAGAAAGCGCGGTGTTGAATTCCTGTATGTGCCCGAGACCTATTACGAGGATGTCCTTGACCGTGTTGGCAAAATCAATGAAAGCCTTGACGAACTCAAAAAACTGAACATCCTTATCGACCGGGATGAAGAAGGCTATCTGTTGCAGATTTTTACCAAACCCGTGCAAGACAGGCCCACGGTTTTCTTTGAGATTATTGAGCGAAACGGTGCCAAATCATTCGGTAAGGGCAACTTCAAAGCCCTGTTCGAATCCATTGAACGGGAACAGGCGCTAAGGGGGAATCTTTGAAAATGGAATCGATTAGATATAGTAACTAAACAATTTATCGATAACTGAATACCACGAAATACGGTAAGCCCAACATGCCGGGTAGGTTTTCATCCAAAAGAATTAAGCAAAAAACAGTAAATTAGAACACTATGAAATCCACCTATAATATTGACTTAGCATTCGATCAAATTCTAAAGCTGGTAAAGCAATTACCAAAAAAGAAGAAGATCAGACTATCCAAGGAACTTGAAAAAGACATAATTGATGCCAAATTGACTGCTCTCTTAAAAGCATTTAAGACTGATGAACTGGACCAGGCAACAATTGACCGGGAGGCAGCAATTGTAAGAACTAAAGTATATGCAAGGTCAAAAGCCAAGTAAAGTAATCATCGACACCAATATTTGGATTAGCTTCTTAATTGGCCGAGAACTTCAAAACCTTAAACACTTAATAGTAGATGAACGGATAAAAATTATAACTACCAGCCAATTAATAGATGAAATCAGAATAATTACTTCAAGAAAAAAGCTAAAGAAGTACTTCAACCCCGAAAAAATATCCGACTTAATCTCACTACTTGGCATAATAGCTGACAACGTAAAAATCAAGACAATTGAAAAAATTTGTCGGGATCCTAAAGATGACTTCTTGTTGGCTCTCTCAAAGGAGAGTAAGGCTAATTACCTGATTACCGGAGACAAGGACTTACTGACTTTAAAAGTCTACGGCCAGACGAAGATAATCACCGCAAAACAGTTTGAGGAAAAATTTAGGTAAAGTACCGTAGTATGAAGGAACTATTAAATATTGTAAAGCAAAAGGCTCAACAATGGCTCGATAGCCCCGTCATCGACCAGCAAACAAAAAAGCAGGTTACCGAACTGCTAAACCGCACCGATACACGCGAACTCATCGACAACTTTTATAAAGACCTGGAGTTCGGTACCGGTGGATTGCGCGGCATTATGGGGGTCGGTTCAAATTGTATGAATAAGTACACCGTGGGCGCTGCCACCCAGGGGCTTAGCAATTACCTGCTTAAAAGTTTTCCCGGCAAAAAAATAAAAGTGGCAATCGCCCACGACAGCCGGAACAACAGCCGGTATTTTACCGAGGTAACGGCCAATGTATTTTCGGCCAACAACATAGAGGTCTACCTCTTTCCGGATTTACGCCCTACCCCAATCCTCTCCTATGCTATCCGGTACCTTGGTTGCGATTCGGGTGTGGTGATTACTGCCTCGCACAACCCGAAGGAATACAACGGGTATAAAGTGTACTGGAATGACGGGGCGCAGGTGGTACCCCCGCATGATAAAAACATTATTGCCGAGGTTAATGCGATACGTGAATTTGACCAGGTTAAGTTTAACGGAAAGCCCGAAAAAATTCACACCATCGGGCCTGAACTGGAAGAAGCCTATTACGAAGAAGTGAAGAAACTCATTCCGCGTAAAGACACGGTGGCCAGAAACCGGAATATCCCGATTGTTTACTCAAGCCTTCATGGTGCCGGCATTACCATGATACCGGAGTGCCTTACGCGAATGGGATTTACCAACGTGCATATTGTAGAAGAGCAGCGCACACCCGATGGTAATTTCCCCACCGTAAAATCGCCAAACCCGGAAGAACGATCGGCCATGGAGATGGCTATTGAAAAAGGAAAAAGCGTTGGCGCCACCATGGTGATGGCCACCGACCCGGATACCGACCGGGTAGGAATTGGCGTGCGCAAACCCGATGGCGAGTTTACCCTGCTTAACGGCAACCAGGCATTTTGCCTGATGATGTGGTTCATAATGAAAAACCTGAGCGACAAGACCAACGCCTATGTGGCAAAGACCATCGTTACCAGCGAACTGGTGGATACCATGGCCGGCAACTACGGCATTGAATGCTACAATACCCTTACGGGATTCAAATACATTGCCGAACTGATGCGCAACCTGGAGGGCAAAAAGAAGTTTATTGCGGCCGGTGAAGAGAGCTACGGCTACATGGTTGGTGATTTTGTGCGCGATAAGGATGCTGTTTCTGCTTGCGCATTTTTTGCCGCTATGGCCGCCTGTGCTGCGGATGAAGGTAAATCGCTTCACGATTGGATGGTTGACATGTATGCCGAACATGCCTTTTACAAGGAAAGCCTGATTAATATCACAAAAAAAGGCCAGCAGGGTGAACAGGAAATAAAGGCCATGATGGCTCAATTCAGGAACAACCCTCCTGCTTCGGTTGCAGGAGTAAAAATTATCCGAATACTCGATTACAAATCCCTGAAAGAAACCAACACCATAACCGGTGAAACGAAGCCCCTCTCCTTTCCTGAATCGGATGTACTTCAGTTTTACCTGGAAGACGGTACCAAAATTTCGGTGCGACCTTCGGGTACTGAGCCAAAAATCAAGTACTACATCAGCGTGCACAATAAGCTACATTCACCGAAAGAATATTATTCAATTAGTCAGCAGCTTGACGAACGGATTCAGTCCATCGAACAATTTTTACTGAAACTTTAAGCGACATGGAAAACGACATTCTGCCTTCCCTGGCAAAACTTTTCGACCGGGAGTTAACGACTCTCGAAAAAGAAATTACACTTTACCCCAATGAAGAAGCCATCTGGAAACTTGCCGGTGAAATAAAAAATACTGCCGGTAACCTGTGCCTGCACCTGTGCGGCAACCTGCAGCATTTTATCGGAACGGTATTAGGACACACCAGCTATGTGCGCAACCGTGATAATGAATTTGCTGCGCGTGCTATTGCCCGCGAGCAACTGCTTCGGGAAATTAGTACCACCCGGCACGTTGTAAAGGCCACATTGGCAAAACTGGATGCACCTGCCCTCCAAAACGAGTACCCGTTACAAACGCTTGGCTACCCGATGACGACCGCTTATTTCTTAATTCATTTATACGGGCATCTGAACTACCATCTGGGCCAGATTAATTACCACCGAAGGCTAATAACCCCCTGATTTTTTCATCCGCGGGCCGGAGTGTACCTTTGCACTTCGCTATGAAAAAAGTAGCCTTTTACACCCTGGGCTGTAAGCTAAACTATTCCGAAACCTCCACGATTTCGCGGATGTTCGAACAGAAAGGGTATGTAAAAACTGATTTTACCGATACCCCCGATATTTTCATCATCAACACCTGCAGCGTTACCGAAAATGCCGATAAGAAATGCCGGAAGGTGGTTCGCGAGGCCCGTTCCATTTCTCCCGATGCCTACATCGCCATAATCGGGTGCTATGCGCAGCTCAAACCAAAGGAAATAGCTGAAATCCCGGGCGTTGATGCCGTATTAGGCGCTGCCGAAAAATTCAGGCTTATTGAACTCCTGGATGGATTTGTACGGAAACCTGAGGCTTCAGTGTTTGCTTCCGATATTGCTTCAGCTACCACTTTTAACACGTCCTATTCCCTGCACGACCGCACCCGTACGTTTTTAAAAGTTCAGGACGGCTGCGATTATTCCTGCTCGTTCTGCACCATACCGCTGGCGAGGGGCAGCAGCCGCAGCGACACGATCGAAAACATAGTAAAGGCAGCAACCGCACTGGCTAAAACCGAAGTAAGAGAAATTGTGCTGACGGGTGTAAATACGGGCGACTTCGGAATAAAGGACGGCAAGCGCATCGAGCATTTTATTGACCTGATACGCGCCCTGGACGAGGTTGAAGGCATTGACCGGTTCAGAATCTCATCCATTGAACCCAACCTGCTTACCGATGAAATTATTGACTTCGTGGCTTCAAGTAAAAGGTTCGTTCCGCATTTCCATATCCCATTGCAATCCGGTTCTGATAAGGTTTTAAAACTGATGCGGAGACGCTACCTGCGCCATGTCTATGAAAGCCGGGTAGATACGATTAAGGCGGTTATGCCCTACTGCTGTATTGGTGTGGATGTAATTGTGGGCTTTCCGGGCGAAACCCATGAAGATTTCCTTGAAACCTACAATTTCCTGAACGAGCTGAATATTTCGTACCTGCACGTTTTTACCTACTCCGAACGCGACAATACACCAGCCGCAACCATGGCCGGAAGAGTGCCGGAGCAGGTACGGGCTGAACGGTCAAAAATGCTCCATATACTATCTGATAAAAAGAGGAGGAAGTTTTACCAGGAAAATATCGGCCGCGAAGCCACCGTGCTTTTTGAAAACGATATTGAAAACGG
>JAGUUF010000308.1 GCA_020063545.1 Cytophagales bacterium | reverse complement strand
GTTACCCGGATGGCATTCATGGCGAAATGTTTTATCAGAAAAACAGGCCCGAGTGGGCGCCACCGTGGATAGAGTTCGAAAGGCTGGGGAAAGAGGAAAAAAAAGATTACATCATTGCCACGGAGCCGGCAACACTGGTATGGCTGGCAAACCTGGCGGCACTTGAATTACATCAGCTCCATAGCCGCAAACCGAATTTCGGTTGCCCGGATTACATGGTGTTTGATCTTGATCCGCCTGAGGGATACGATTTTCGGAAAGTAGTTCCGATAGCGTTTGAATTAAAAGCGTACATCGAATCATTCGGATATACTGCGTTTGTTAAAACAACGGGTGGCAAGGGTATTCATATTTGCTGCCCTATTGAACCAAAATTCGATTTCCATACCGTGTTTGAAACGGCCCAGCTTATTGCACAGCCGTTTGTTGAGCGCAACGCTTCAACTGCCACACTTCATATAAAGAAAGAAGCCCGCAAGGGGAGGCTGCTGATTGATATTTACCGGATACGGTCGGGCCAAAGTATTGTATCGCCCTACAGTTTGCGCGGAAGAGCCGGGGCACCCGTTTCCATGCCGCTGAAGTGGGAAGAACTGGAAGTTTTGCAAAAGCCTGTTGAGTACAACATCCATACCGCACTGGATAAAGTTCTTGCCGATGGCGATGCCTGGGAGGGAATGGATGCCTTTGCCGTTGAACTTCACAACCACCGCACAAAAAAGCATGTGAAAGAACTACCGGCATCAAAAAAAAGAAAAACTCCGGCACAACTGGAGTCGTACGAAAAGAAACGCGATTTTAAAAAAACAGCTGAACCGGAAGCCCGCCTGGCCGAAGGTTCGGGAAATAATTTTGTTGTCCACCGCCATCATGCCTCTCATCTTCATTACGACTTGCGGTTGGAGCAGGATGGCGTTTTAAAATCATGGGCCGTGCCCCGCGGGCTGCCGCCACATCCGGGAGTAAAGCGATTGGCCGTTCAAACTGAAGACCACCCGATGAAATACCTGACATTCGATGGAAAAATTCCGAAAGGGCAATATGGCGGGGGCGATATGTGGATCTACGCGCTTGGAAAATACACCATTACCAAGGAGAAAAAGGACGGCTTTTATTTCAGGCTTAGCAGCAAGGAACTTACCGGTGAATACCGCATCTACCGGATTAAAGAGAAGGAGTATTTGTTAGAACGGGTTGATACACCGCAAATCAGCTACCTGCACGATGCCATTGACCCCATGCTCTCCGGCAGTTCGGAAAAACTGCCTGCCGGTGATGACTACTTGTTTGAAGTAAAATGGGATGGTATTCGGGCCATGATTGCCGTGGAAGATGGCCAGGTGCGGATACGCAGCCGCAACCAGAACGACATTACCAGCCAGTTTCCGGAGTTACTGGCAGCCGATAAGACCTTTCGTGCAACCTGCGGCTTGTTTGATGCAGAAATTGTTTGCCTGAACAAACAGGGCAAGCCTGAATTTAAAAAGGTAATTAACCGGCTGATGGCATCGGGGGAGACAACCATCCATAAGCTTTCAAAATCAAGCCCGGTGTATTGTTATATTTTTGATTGCCTGTACATGGATGGCCGCAGCCTTGTGAATGAGCCCCTGCTAAAGCGAAAAGACTGGCTAAAGGATGCCATTAAGAAGGATACGCCATACCGGGTGAGTGAGTGGGTTGAGGATGGCGAGTCGCTGCTGCAGGCTGCAAAAGAGCATGAGCTGGAGGGCATCATGGCAAAACAAAAGTCGGGGAAATATTACCCGGGTAAACGCTCGGATGTGTGGCTGAAAATCAAGATCAGGCGAACAAGTGAATGTTTAATTATCGGCTACAATGAAGGCAAAGGCAACCGCAGTTCAACCTTTGGCGGGTTGCACATTGCCGAAAAAGAAGGCGATAACCTGGTGTACCGCGGTAAAGTAGGTACCGGGTTTGATGATGCAACCGTGAAGGAGATATTCGCGCAAGTTAAAAAGTTGAAAAAAATTAAAAAGCCGGTAGAGGGCAAAGTGTTGGATGAAAAAGTATCGACATGGGTAGAGCCGAGGATAATGCTTGAAGTGAGTTATGCCTCGCTTACGCCTGATAAGAATTTCAGGGAACCTGTGTTTGTGAGGTTACGACCGGATTTGATGGTTTAAGGATACCTTTAATTATATTTGTTCATGCCATTCATAACATGCCGTTATGAAACGCGTAATTAGTGTAACACAAGGCGGTGTACAGTATCTTATCGGTGAGCCTACCGAACCGTTAAACTTATGGGTTGATCACTTTTTAATTGCAAAGGGACGGCCTCAATTTACCGAGAGGCGGGTATTTCCAAATAACCATGTTGATATCTTTTTTAACCTGGGTGATACCAATAATGGTAAACTATTCAGAAATCCAAACTCGTTTGAGTTTAAGGATTGTATTGTTTCAGGATTACGGACGAGTTTTATGGAAATAAGGCCTTCCAGTTATTTTGAAGTTGTTGGCATACGGTTTACACTGTTTGGATTTTTCGATCTCTTTAAGATACCTGCCGTTGAAATTACAGATCAAAATTATACTCAATTCGATGTACTTGGAAAAGAGGCACAAATACTGTACTCCAAACTAATGAATTGTAAATCAATACCCGATAAATTCAATATGCTTGAAGAATGGATGCAGGCCAAAGCCGGTAGTAGACCACCGGACATTAAAAATTGGGCTCGGATTGAACAAATGCTTCGGGAGCCGTTTGGCCCGGTTCAAACTAAGCTTGCCCAGTTAATGGGTTACTCGCACAAGCACATTGTATCATTGTTTCGTGAAAGGGCAGGCCTTACGCCTAAAGTTGTTCAAAAAATCTATCGGATGAATAGCGTTATCAAGTGCCTTTCAGTAAAAAATGACACTGCCCAATTAAGTGTGTAAGTGCGGGTAACGACTAAGCAACTGCGTAAAGGGTTTATATTTTGCATCTACCTTCGAAGATAGTTAAAAATTGG
>JAGUUF010000031.1 GCA_020063545.1 Cytophagales bacterium | reverse complement strand
TGTTCAGATCAAAAATTCCAACCGCCCGGTTTGAGTTATTCAGTAAATAGAAGTCAAGATCACCATCTTTATCATAATCGAAAAAAACGGCATGTATTGAAAGTCCTTCATCTGCCACCCCCCATTCAGCGGCTCGTTCGGTAAACGTCAGGTCACCATTATTGATAAACAACTCGTTGTGACGGATGCCTCCCAGTGGCGGACCGGATTTACAAACAAAAATGTCAAGCCAGCCATCTCCATTTATATCAGCCATGCTCACACCGGTTGACCATACATCGGCACAGCTAACGCCCGCGCTTTCGGTAATATCCTCGAATTGGAAATTACCCTTGTTCAGGTACAGTTTGTTATCGACCTGGTTGCCGGAAAAATATAAATCAGGCATGCCATCATTGTTAATATCGCCAACAGCAACCCCGGCCCCGTTATAAAAATTCCGATAGGTGTAGCAATTAAAGTCTTCCGTAAATTGGAGTTTGTTCTCAAAGTCAACTCCGGTAGCAGAGGGCTGTAACCGCACAAATCCTTCTTCATGCCTATGTGGTGAACAAAAGAAAAGAAAAAATACCCAACCAATAAAATACCTGCACACTACATTACCAGTTTCGCACACAACCATGCCAATAAACAAGAAAGCGTCAAGTTATGACGCTTTCTTGAAAAAAGAATAATGTGTTTTAAATCAATATCCAGGATTTTGTACCAGGTCAGGGTTGACGAGTAACTGGCCCTGAGGGATAGGGAATAACCTGCGGAATGGAGCGGAGGCTGCCTTTTCCCACCAGGCATCATTAAATTTTCCGAAACGGATAAGGTCAGAACGCCTGTATCCCTCGGCAAACATTTCACGTCCGCGTTCTGCTAGTAAATCGTCAGCCGTCAAGGCCCCCAGAGGATTAACTCCAGCGCGGGCTCTTACTTGATTGACCAGGCTCAGGGCCTCAGCACTAGCCGGATTAGTACGCCACAAGGCTTCTGCACGCATAAGCAGAACATCTGAATACCGGAAAATCGGGAAGTCATTGCTCAGGTTAGGACCAGCCCCTAATCGAAATTCCCACTTACCAACCCGGGCACCTGCCTGACGGAAGCTATTCGGGGCAAGTTCATTGATGGCCGGTGTGAAAGTCAAATCCTGACCATCGGGATCACCCGGTTCAGCGCTTAAGTCTTTAAGCCGTACACCCGTTGAGGAGAATTGGGGACCAACCAGAAAACTTCCCCTGCGGGCATCGGTTGGAGAATACGAATTGTAAAAGTCCTCAAGTGTTGCGTACCCGTTCCACGGCTGCTGTTGCAGATTAAAGGTTTGCTGTGTAAGGTAATGACCCGTCATCTGGGCAAGGTTAAACCCGCCACCGTTGTTTTCATCATAATTGATTACGAAGATATTCTCATTAGAACCTGAATTGTTTGTTTTGAAATTGTCGAAATAATTAGATTCAAGAGAATAGAGGCCGCTTGTTATAACCTCGTTTGCTGCTGCCGCAGCTTCAGTATTTTTAGCCGTGCCAATATATACCTGCGCATTGAGGTAAAGCTTAGCCAGGATGGTTTGTGCAACATAATAGTTCATGGTTGCATAGGTCTTTTCCTGGCGAAGGTTATCCAGATTATCCAAAATACTGGATTCAATGAAATTGAATACCTCCTGGCGCGTATTGGTTGGCGGTGTAGGGTCGGTTGAGGTTTCGGTAACAATCGGTACGTTACCATAAGCATCAATAAGCCACAGATACACCAGAGCCCGAACGCACTCCAATTCCGAACGCAACAGTGGGTTTGTCCCATACGTTTTTAACAGGTTATTCAACTGACCGATAGCGGAGTAACAATAATTCCAACCGTTTCCGATGGATTGCTCCGTAGCGTTAAACTGATGACGGTGCATCCGAATCCATTGCCCACCATCTTCCCAGTCTGCACCTTTCTGTGCAATTACCATTTCATCGGAAGAAACCTCATGCATTGACCATAGTGAATTATGTCCTCCCCAGGTTCCGATCAGCGGAACATAAGCACTTTGTGCAATGGCCTTAAGGGCTGTTGGATCGGTTGTATTATCCTGAATTTCTTTCGGTATAGAACTGAACAATTCCTGGTCAGGTGCCTCGCAGGCACCCAAAGCAACCAATACAATTGCTGCTGTTACTATTTTATTTATTCTGCTCTTCATTGGTAGATTATTTTAAGGTCAAGGTAACTCCAAAAGTAAAGGTACGGGTTGTAAAGTACGTATTCCTGCGCTCAAGGCCAGGTGCCAGGTTGGTGGTAAACGTGTTTCCATTTTCCGTATCAGAATAGCGTACCTCCGGATCAATACCGGTATAGTCGGTAATGGTAAACAGGTTCTGGCCGCTAACGTAAATACGCGCCTTGGAAAATACCGGGTTCTTAGGCGCCAGGTTATAACCAATAGTTGCGTTGTCCAGCCGCATGTATGATGCATTCTCAACATATAATGACGAAAAGGTTGGTGATTGGGTAACAAACGGGGTTTTATCGGTTATTACGCTATTCCATGTATTTGATGCGGCATCACGGTTTTCATAAAATCCGCGATAAGAATTGTATAAATCATGCCCGAAAACACCGCGCAGCAAGAAATTAAAGTCCCAGTTCTTAAATGTAAATGTATTGGTAAATCCAAACTCACCATCCGGCAAACCATTCCCCACTACTACAAATTCATCAGGATTAGTGGTCGATAAAACGTAATTACCATTCTCATCTATACCACGAAATACCGGTCCATACATATCACCCAGCGGGCGACCGGCAATGTTCCGGATAATTTCATTGTTGTTCTGCCCCGGGGAACCCGGTGTAGCCAGGCGAATTTCACCAAAGCCTAAATCGCCCACACTAAACGATTCAATAACCGGTTTATCGTAAATTGTAAAGTTAAGGCTGGGCGTCCACTTTACCGGGCCAATGGGTATTTCATTATAAGAGGCCGTAAACTCAAAACCGGCTGATTTGATTTGCCCGATGTTTGCCCATGCGTTGCCGGCTACGTTAGCCGGCTGACTTGGATCAAACGGGTTAGGCGCACCGGTTGGAATGGAAACTGAAAACAACAAATCGTCTATATTACGGGTATAGTATTCAATAGCACCCGTGAGGCGGTTTCCAAAAAATCCAAAATCCAGACCAACGTTAATTTCAGTTTTTTCTTCCCATTTCAGGGTAGGGTTCGGATCGCGGGCTTGGTTGGCAATCACAAACTGATCATCGTCTGTACCGGGGTCGCCATCAAAATCAACCGTTCCGCCCGGCACCAAAACCGGTAAGGCCAGGTCAGAAAATGGCGGCAAGGCACCGGTAACACCATACGACAGCCTAAACTTCAGGTTGCTTACAGGCCCCAAATCAAACAATTCGCTGAGTTGAACGCCAGCACTTGCTGCAGGGAAAATACCAGTCTTTTCGTTTTTACCGAATCCGCTAAACGATTCAGCACGAACGGTTGCACTGAAGAAGTAG
>JAGUUF010000181.1 GCA_020063545.1 Cytophagales bacterium | reverse complement strand
TTCAACCAGGGCTGCCAGCCTGACAGCCGGATACTTAGTGTGCCAGTACTGCAAAATCCTGAAATCGAAAGACTGGATAACCACCCGATCCAGCGGCAGGTATTGGTTAAGGAGGTTATAAACCACGTCTGAAAACTCGCCCGGGGCGGGATGATACTTACCATCACCGGTTTTTGAACTTTTCAATTCAATATTATAGTCAACTTCGTACTGGGTATAGCTCTTTATATAATCTTCAACAGCGGCAATAACTTCGGTGAGCAGTGGTTTGGTTGCCTTTAGCTTTTCCTGTTCAGGGAAATGCGCGTTTCCTTTCGAGCCGCAATCGTATTGCTTCACCTCATTGTAGGTAAGGTTATATATATTGATTGCTTTCGATTCTGTGTCGGAAATTTCTGTTCCGTTTGGTTTCAGGCAAATTTCGGCCGACATCCATGGCTCGTGCGAAACAACAACCTGTTTATCTTTTGTAATAACAACGTCCAATTCAATGGTAGTAACTCCGGCATCCAGCGCAGCAATAAAAGCGGGAATGGTGTTTTCAGGTTTAATGCCCCGCGCACCACGGTGACCCTGTAAATCGAATTTAGGTATATACGCCTGACCCATAGCCAAAACTGCCGCTAAGTGAAGGAATAAAAAAAGGCACAGGAATTTCTTCATGTGCCTAAAGATAACGCTACCCGCAGGTCTTTACAATTTAACCGCTGTTCATTTCACTGTGTTATTACGCGCATCATGCCGCCCCCCCTGCGCATGCCCATGGGATTAAGGTGCTTGTTCAATGCATAGGTGAAACTCAACATAACATACTGCCCGAGGGAATTTGAAACCATTCGCTCGAAATAGTTATTTGCTGCCTGTTGCGAAATACCAAGCGCCTTATCAAAAACATTGTTCACCGAAAATTTTAATTCTCCAGTCTTGTTTTTCAGCAAAAATCTTGACACAGAAAGATTCAGCAACGGAATTTCCTGCCTGAAGTTGTTGGCCGGATCCTGATAAACCAGGTATTCAAACCCGGCATTGAACTGATAATTCTTGAGGAACGAAAGGTTTGCTTCTGACGAATAGGTTTGATTAACGTTGGACTGTGTAGGCTGGTCAAATTCGTATGTGGTTTTTTGGTGATTAAGCCTGGCAGCTAAGCTTATATCAAAAAACTCTTTATAGCGATACGAATACCTGAAGTTTCCGCCTTTTGTCCATTGCTCAATTTCATTTTCTGTATCATTTAAAATACTGATTGTTTGAAAGTTACGCACATTGGTACCAATGCTGAAACGGCTGTTAATCTTTTTAACCTGGAAACTGAAACTGGCATCGGCCATAGCCCTGAAATTACTGGACACATTCACGGGAATGGTCGTCCGGACCAACTGATCATTTATGTATTGCGCATTGGTAATGGCATTGGTAGTGTAATCCACGTTTACAAATGCAAAGAAACTGATAAACGATACCGGGTCGAAGGTTGTGAAATTAACCCGCCAGTTTTGATTATATGCAGGACGCAGTGACGGGTTACCTACATAAATGTTGAGCGGATCGGTATTATCGATAACCGGCTGCAGTTGTTGAATGGTCGGCTCCTGCACCGAAGTTTCATAATCAAAGTTGAGATGTTTTGTGCCTGAAAAATCGTAGTTAAAGCGAACCACCGGCAGCACATTAGAAAACGTGCGACTTATATCTTCAAACGGAGGGTTAAGCTCTCCGTTGAGGCTTGTTTGCTGGTACGCAACTCCGGCAGTTAGGTTAAACGCGGTTCGATTCATCCGGAAATTGACTCCGGTGCGCTGGTACAGATAATCGCTCGAAAAACTATTGCTTAGCAGGTCATTAACAACTTCATTTTCATTCTCAATATCAAAGACCACCCGGGTAACCTGGTTTCTGTTATTGCTTATACTGTAATTCCCCTCCAGGTATTTTCGCTTTCCTAATGGCTCGGTATAGGTGACGGTTACCCCGTAATTCTGATTGTCATTTTTTTGATAATTGCGCTGTTCAATCGTGTTTGTACTATCAGCAGGAATATAAAATGTATTGGTAGCGCTTAGCGATCCGTTTCTTTCTGTATCAGTAAGTCCAAGTACCAGGTTGGTTGCGAACGACCTACCCTTTTTATTAAACCGGTGCCGATACAACAGGGTAGAATTTAACCGATACGTTGCTCCGGCAGATAATGACAGCCGTTCGCTTTCATTTTGACGGGTGCCTTCGGGAGAAAAGGTGGTGCTGAGGCTTTTTACTTCGCTGTCCGTTTCATTAAACGTAAAGTTAGTCGTCCATTTTACCGAATTCATGGAGTCAATCCGATGCTCAAGGATGAGATTAACCCGGTGATTAGAGTTGGTGTTGTACTGCGTACTAAGCTGATCAAAATTAAAATTCTGATTATTGGGCAAGAAATTTTCACGAAGGGTATTCTGCACCAGGTCATGGTTAAGGTAATTGTAGAAGTAACTGCTGTTTACCTGTGTTTTCCTGTTCTTACCCCAATCTTTATTGAGGTTTATTCCTCCCCCATAATTCGTCATCAGGCCGTTATTGCGGCCACCAAAGTTTAATGGGATGCCGCTATCATTCGTTCCATTGAACTGCAGACGTACTGCACCTCCACTCATCATTTGCTGACTACCCCCGGAGAAATTCATGTAATCATCAATTGAAAACCCCTGTTCATTAATGTTGTTGCCCATGCCCAATACTGAGAATTGACTTCCCTTGCTGAAACGGTTTAGGCTGAGCCTCGAAGTAAACCGTTTATCATTACCCGCTCCTGCCATCATATTTCCAAAAGCGCCATTTCTTTTTTCTTCTTTTAATTCCAGGTTAATGGTTTTCGACCGCTGGCCATCATCAATGCCGGTAAATGCCGCCTGGTCAGATTTTTTATCGAACACCTGCACTTTATCAACGGCATCGGCCGGCAGGTTTCGGGTAGCCAGTTTCGGATCGCGGCCAAAAAATTCACGGCCATCAACAGTTACTTGTTGAACCTGTTCGCCTTGGGCGCGAATGGTGCCGTCATTATCCACTTCAATGCTTGGCATTTGCTTAAGAAGGTCCTCAACCATGGCATTTGGTTTTGTTTTAAAGGAACCGGCATTAAATTCAATAGTATCCTTTTTAATGGTTACCGGGGCACGTTCGGCACGAATAGTTACTTCGTCCAATATCCGCCTGTCAACTTCCATATTCAGCAAACCCAAATCAACAATACTTTCTTCCGGGCGCGGGGAGATGGGTATAGTAAGGGGCAAATAGCCAACATAGGTAACCTTAAACAGGTAGTTGGACCGGTTGATGTTCTTCATCTCAAAATATCCCCGGGAATTACTGGCTGCAAAATTTACAAGCGATGAATCTTTCGGGTTAAGCAGCAACACGGTTGCCGATGCCAGGGGTGCACCTGCGGAGTCGGCAAGCTGGCCCTTGAGTGTAAATTTTTGAGCAGCCACTGCATGCCCGAGTAAAAAAATTCCAAGCGCAAGGATTACCCTCATCTTAAACAAAGATTAAATAATAGAAAATTAATTGCGGATGATAACATTTCCCCCGGCTGAACGCATGCGCTCCATTTGTTCAGCCACCAGTTTGCGGTATTCTTCCTGGGTGGTTTTTACTCCGCCTGCCGGAGGCTTCAATTCATTCTTTTTCAGCGGCCTTAGTTCGATGTGGCGTGCCATCGTTACCCGTTCACCGTTGTTAATATCAACTGCCAACACCGTTCCGGGGAGCGTATTGAACCGCTCGGGGCCAAGGAACGGCCTCATTTTATCGGTGTACCAGGCCGTTACTTCCAGCGTGCGTCCTTGTACCTCCTCAGTAAAGTACGCCTGGCGGCATTCGTATCCCAAAATGGTTTTTACTTCGGTACCGAATTTCCAAGGTGACATTTTAATCGAATCCTCAATGAGGTATTTCTTGCCCATAAATTCCTGGAGTACAATTTTCGTTGAGGTTTCGCTGTTCATGTAATACTCATTTTGCGGAACGCGCATCCTGATTTGAACGCCCCCGTTGTTTCCGGAAACTTCATCTTCATCTTCTTCAACCGGTTTATAGGATGACTCGGTGACGTTGAAGATAAGCTGGTCTTTTGTGGTACGGAACTCGGGTATCATTGCTTTCATGTCCTGCCGCTCGGGCGGTAAGTTGCGGTGCAGGTTAGTCTTGACTTGGTAAAGAATAACACCTTCCTGGCCAAAAACAATGTGTGCTGCTGCCAGCGAAGCCAGCACCCCAATAAATAAAATAATTCGTTTCATAGTTATCGAATGTTTCATGGATTATTTAGTTCTGGTGTAAATCTACGGCTGATGATGAACCAAAAGCGTTAAATGTTCTGGGTAAAAGGTTAATTAATGTTAAAATGGCATCTACACACCTGTGCAAGGCGTTACTTTTGTGGTATGCGTAAGCACAAGCACCTCTACACTATTCTGCTTATGGCCAGCAGCCTTGTATTACTGCTGGTACTCCAGGTTTTGTGGCTGCGCAGCGCGTACAATGAAGCCTTTGATGCCTTTCGCAAAGAAACCAATGCATTGTTTCGAACCACCATCGTCAGCCTGAACGATTCGCTAATCATGAAAGGGTTGGAGCAGGTGCCTGTGGCTGATAGTGTACAGGTTGCCCATGACCCCGGCAACTTTACCCGGATAAGGCTTTGGGAGAGACGCCTAACCAATGACACCCTGACAAAAAATCCTGCCGGTGAAAAAAATTCACGTATTGAAGTGCGCGACTCCATCATTCAGGTATTCACTACTGCACTTACCCCGGGTGACTGCGTTAAACATGTACTGCGGCCGATTATTACAGAATTCAGAAGAAAGCGCGGCACCGGAAACTTTATTGTGCGGCTGAGCAGCGATTCGCTTCGCATTAACGATATTCAGCGCGCCTATACCGATACCCTTATTGCAACCGGTATTTTGCTAAGACCTTTTGTGCGTAAAGTAGGTGCTGAAGATAAACCACCGAACCAAACGAATGCTTTTGTAACAGAGCCCTTCTTTTTGCCGCATTCTCCGGCTTATCAGGCACGTTTTGAGAATATCCGGCCCATGCTGTTGGCCAAGATAAGTCCGCAGATTGCATTCTCTGTCATTCTCACTGTACTTACCGTTACCGCTTTCGCGTTTATGTACCGGAGCATTCAGACCCAGCAAAAACTAATGCAATTAAAAAATGACCTCATCAGCAACATTACCCATGAACTGAAAACACCGGTAGCTACCGTAAGCGTTGCACTTGAAGCATTAAAAAATTTTAAAGCACTGGATAATCCTCAATTAACCCAGGAATACCTGCAGATTGCCCAGAATGAATTGAGCCGGCTAACGCTGATGACCGAAAAAATCCTGAAAACATCAGCATTCGAAGAGAATAAGATGGACTTACGTACCGAAGAAGTTGATTTCGCTGAAATTGTCGGGCGTGTGCTGAGTTCACTGAAACTGGTTTTTGAAAAACATAATGCAACCGTTGATGTCAAAAGGACAGGCACTGACTTCCGGATTACCGGCAATGCTGAACACCTGACCAATGTTGTTTACAACCTGCTCGACAATGCGCTTAAATACCGCAAATCAGATTGCCGAATATTGGTTGAACTCCGGAAAGAACACCAGCGACTTGTAGTATCGATTGAAGACAATGGTATTGGAATTCCTGCTGAATACCGGCATAAAGTTTTTGAAAAGTTCTTTCGGGTACCCCAAGGCAATGTACACAACGCCAAGGGTTACGGGCTGGGGTTAAGCTATGTGGCGAGCGTAGTGAAACACCATGGTGGTACCATTCGCGTACAGAGTGAGGAAGGGAATGGAAGTTGCTTTATCATTGACTTGCCAGCAGCCACTACACATGACTAAAGTAAAAATATTATACGTTGAAGACGAGCCTTTTCTGGGTCGTATTGTAAAAGAGAGCCTGGAGAGCCGCAACTTCGATGTGCACATGACCACCGATGGCAAGCAGGCCTATACGCTTTTCGAAACCATACGGCCGGATGTTTGCATCCTTGATGTTATGCTCCCGTCAAAAGACGGATACTCCATTGCCAAAGAAATCCGGCAGGCTAACCCATACATTCCAATAATTTTTGTGACTGCCAAAACACAAACTGAAGATGTACTGAGAGGCTTTGAAACCGGGGGCAACGATTACATCCGTAAACCCTTTAGCCTGGAAGAATTAATTGTAAGAATAAATAACTTACTGGCTATTGCCAACCCCAAGCACCCGGGCACGGCAGAGAAACATTCATTTGGTCAGTATGAATTTCTCATCAACCGGTATGAACTCAAAATCGGGGATACCGTAAAAAAACTTTCTCACCGGGAAGCAAGCCTGCTGAAAATATTGTGCGAAAACCGCAATAGAACCGTGAGTAGAAAAGATATTCTGATGGCCGTTTGGGGAGATGACTCATTTTTTAATTCACGCAACCTGGATGTATACATTGCCAAACTTCGCGATTATTTAAAGCAGGACCCTTCCGTTCAAATCATTACCATTAAAGGGCTTGGCTATCATTTTGCCGCCTGATGTTAGTGCCTGGCCACTACCAGTTTTCTTGTTACCGGTTGCCTGCCTGCATTTATGTAAATTAAATAAATCCCGGAAGGTAATCCGACAACGGGCAGTTCCAGGTAATTCATGCCGGCCTCCAACTGAACCGG
>JAGUUF010000365.1 GCA_020063545.1 Cytophagales bacterium | reverse complement strand
CCGCTGAAACAGGCTACATTACCAACGAGCAGCTCGTATCGCTAAAAGCCTGGAGGTTCGATCCGGCCGGATGGAAATAACACATGAATACCAACACATTTGCACCGGCATACAACCCTGATGAAGGCATAGCAGTAGAACCGCTGCAGGCAGGCGGCAGTGTTGCCGTGGTGGGTGCCGGGGCTTTTGGCGGATGGACAGCTCTATACCTGCTTCGTTCCGGATTCACCGTAACGCTTATTGATGCCTGGGGGCCTGGTAACTCACGTTCCAGTTCGGGCGATGAAACCCGTGTAATCCGCTCCACTTACGGAAACAACAAATTCTACTTCGACCTGAACGTACGGGCGCTGCAACTTTGGAAGGAACATGAGCAGCAATGGAAAACCCGGTTGTTTCAGAATAAGGGTGTGTTATGGTTTTGTTATTCAGAACATACTCCGCTGGTTGATGACTCCATACCCTATGCACAGGCGTGCGGCATGCCGTATGAAAAGCTGTCGGTTGCCGAACTTGAAAAGCGCTACCCGATAGTAAACACCACCGATTTACACCATGCCTACTTCGATGCACACGGTGGCTGCCTGCGTGCCCGCGAAGCCTGCCAGGCAGTTGTTAAATCGTTTATCAGCGAAGGAGGAACCTATATCCAGGCGTTGGCAAAGCCGGGTAAGAAAGAGGGCGGAAGGCTTAAGGAGGTGCAGCTTACCAATGGAGATTCGGTAATCGCTGACCGGTTTATTTTTGCGTGCGGATCGTGGCTGGGATTTTTATTCCCCGAAGTACTGGGCAACCTGATTACCTGCACCAAGCAGGAAGTGTATTACTTTGGCGTGCCCGCTTCAAAAGCTGTGAGCTTCGAAAAATTTCCTGTATGGGTTGATGTTGACGGAACAAATTTCTACTACGGAATACCGGGCAATAATTACCGCGGATTTAAAATTGGTGTGGATGAACGCGGTGAGTCTTTTAACCCATCAACAGGCGACCGCACCTACAACACTACCGTTCTGCAAAAAGCAAAAAGGTTTATTACTCACCGGTTTCCTGATTTAAAGGATGCGCCCCTGGTTGAAAACCGTGTATGCCCTTACGAAAACTCCCCCGATGGAAACTTTCTCTTCGATCAGCACCCCGAAGTTGCAAACCTGTACTTCCTTGGCGGGGGCTCAGGTCACGGCTTTAAACACGGCCCGGCATTGGGTGAACGGATAAGCAGGATTATTTCCGGTTCCGGCAAAATACCGCCATTTTTTCTGTTGGCAAGGCAGTAGATTTTAAAAAAAAAATTAGTTTTGGTTATCAACCAAACCCTCTCGTTATGAAAACATACCTTACCCTCCTCACGCTTGGTTTTTATTCCATTGCCTATGCACAGGATGTTACGATAAAATTCGCCAATGACGTTTGTGCGTGCTTTAAAAACCTTAAGCTTGAAGCCTATTCCGACAGCCAGGTGCTTAGCGCAGACATGGGCATTTGCTTTCTAAACGCAGGCAAGAAATACGAAAAGGAGTTAAAAAAGAACAAGGTTGTTGATATGAACAAAGCCACGCAGGCCGAAGTTGAAAAACTGTGGACAGTGGTTTTTAAGCAATGCCCGGAGGTTAGCAAGGGTGCATTTGCACGAAGTGAAGAACTGGAGGATGCTGAAGCCAACCAAAGTTTTCAGGGGATTATAACCTACGTGCAGGATTACGAGGTAGGCGGGACGTTTAAAAAAATGGGGATTACAAAAGAAATGTTGATGACCGAAATGAACAAGGATGGTAAATGGTTCGATACACTGTGGGTGAATTACCGATTAGGCAACTATGCGCAGTTCGGCAACAACAAAGCACAAACAACGAAAGTTTATGATCCTTCGGATAACGTAATTTATACCTATGAGCTAACCGGCAACGACATCTGTGCGGTGCAGGAGGCTGTTGACCTGGACTTGAGTGGCGCTGCCGATAAGCCAGTTGTAACCGTAGTGGATAGCGCTGTGTCCATTATGGGTCTGCCCTGCAAAATAATCCGGATGAAATGGAAACTTGGGCAATACGACTATTATTACAACGAAACACAGGCCAGGGTTAATCCTGAATTGTTTAGCAAACACACCAGCGAAGGACTTGCTGAATTTTTAAAAATGTCAGGAAGCCTGCCCCTGCAAATTGTAAAGAATGTAATGGGCATGAACATTATTCAAACCGCTGTAAATATCCAGCATGGCAGGGTTGATAACAATGCGTTTTACGTTCCCCAATTGGTGGAAGACCAAAGCCTTAATGTGATAAAAGTACCCGGAACAACCTACATGCGGGTGAAGAAATAAGGTCATCAAATTACCTTAATATTAGATTAACTACCGGAGGTTCAGGTTGAACAACCAGCGCGTTTAATTCGGTTACCAGTACAATTTTGGGTTTGAGGTCTTTTGCCTCCTCATCCGGAAGGTTAACATAACTGGCGATGATCACCAGGTCGCCTGGCTGCACCATTCGGGCCGCAGCGCCATTCAGGCTTACTTCCCCGCGCCTGCCGGGGATAACATAGGTTGAAAACCGGGCGCCATTGTTAATGTTGTATATCTCTACTTTTTCAAATTCAAGCAGGTCGGCTGCCTTACACAATTCCGTATCAATAGCTATTGAGCCTTCATAATTTAAATCCGAACCGGTAACTGTTGCGCGGTGGATTTTTGATTTCAGCATGGTTCGTATCATCACAATTCAGTTTTTTGATTTAACGTGTACGCGATGTTAAGTCCCTCCAGCACGAGTGTGGGGTTGAGGCGGTCGAACAGCCCAGCGTTTTCGAACAGGCGCGAAAACCCACCGGTACCTACCACCAGCGGCTTTTCTCCGCCAAAGGCTTCATTGGTAATTCCGCGGAGTAATTCCCTTACCATGCCCACCTGGCCGTGATACAGGCCGGATTGTATGCTTTCAACGGTTGAGCGGCCTACAATTGACTCCACTTCAACAATCTCCACTACCGGAAGTTGCGCGGTTTCCCGTTCAAGGGCCTCCATGGAAATACGCACGCCCGGTACGATAATACCGCCCAAATAATCCTTCTCTTTACTGATAACACAAAAGGTTGTGGCCGTTCCGAAATCAATGATCACCAGGTTGCGCTCCGGGTAATGGTTAACCCCGGCTATAGCATTGGCAATGCGGTCGGCCCCCACCTCCAGCGGGTTTCTGTACTTTATCCGAAGCCCCGTTTTTACACCCGGCTTCAGAAAGAACGGATCAATGCCCAGGTATTTCTGGCAGGCACCCCGCAGCGAATGGTTTATACTGGGCACTACGCTGCAAATGGAAATACCTTTTATCTGACCTAAATCCACATGATTTTCTTTCAGGGCCGCTTTAAAAAAAAGTCCTGCCTCATCAGCCGAAAACTGCTGCCTCGACATTTTTCTAAACTGGGTAACCAGCTCATCTCCGTTAAACACGCCACCGTGAATGGTGGTATTGCCGGCATCTAAACAAAGTATCATGCTTGGTAATGATTTAGTTCAACGTTATCGATCAGCCGTACACCTCCTAAATACACTGCCCCATAGCGCCTTCCTTCATAATCAGTAATGTAATCCACGGTAAAACCTGCCTGTTCCAATTCGGCTTTAATCTGCCCGGCCGATTTCCCCGACTTCAGCAAGCGCGAAAACAACGGGGCGCGTTCACGGTCTTCCCGGCTTAACAGTACATTGCGCGAACTCAGGGCAAGGCCCTCAATGTTGCGGATGGTAGTACAGGGAATGATTTCCACGTTCATAAAAAATGCCGCTGCCATTTTCTTCACGAGCAAAAATTGCTGGTAATCTTTTTCACCAAAATAACTGCGGGTGGGCCGGATGATGTTAAGCAACTTCATTACCACGGTAAGCACACCATCAAAATGCCCGGGCCTGCCTGTGCCTTCCATAACAAGACTCAGGTTATGCTCGGTTACTTTGTAGGTAAAATTATCGGGGTAAACCGAGGAATAGTCGGGAATAAATGCATAATCCACCTTTAGCCTGGTCAGTAAATCCAGGTCATCGGCTTCTGTTCTCGGGTAGCGCCTGAGGTCATCGGGGTTGTTGAATTGCGTAGGGTTTACAAAAAT
>JAGUUF010000049.1 GCA_020063545.1 Cytophagales bacterium | reverse complement strand
GTGTGATGTCTACCGGCCGTTACCTGCTGCGCGATTCCCCGGGAAAATCAAAAAGTGAATTGGTGGAATACCTGTTTCCGGACAACCTGCGGCCTGCCGGTGTGATGAAACTGGAAGGCACCGTAACCGACCCTGCCGGAGGAATGGTGCCTGCGTACATCTCCATCACCGACCTGAAAACCAACAACCGCTTTTACAGCGGAAGACCCGATGCCAAAGATGGAAGCTATTATGCTTACTTGAAGGAAGGTACTGTATATGAGTTATCGGTTGACCCTGAAAATGGAAATGTTACCTACTTCTCAAAGCGGTTTGACCTTACCGGTAATGCCAACTTAAATCTTCAGCGCATCAGCACAACCCTTAAGCCGCTTGCAGCCGGAGATGAACTTGACCTGGATGCCCTGCGGTTTAAGCCCTACTCGGCCAGGCTGGATGATGCCGACTCGGAATTGCGCAGGCTTTCGCGCCTGATCAAAAGCAACCCGCAGTTTACATACGAATTGCAGGTGCTGCTTTTCGGTTACCAGGAAGACAGCGTTCAGAGCCATCCTGACTTGACCGAACTGGCCCTTGATTCCGTACTTGTTCAGTTAGACGAAATTGATTCGCTTGGCCAACTTTACCAGCGCGACAGCCTGATAGTGCAACGCACATGGCATAACAACCGCACACAGAAACAAGCGGAGGAAATCCTTCACCAGTTATCGCTTCAGGGTGTTGACACCAATACCATTCGCTACTTTGTCAATGCACGACCCGAGGCCGTTATGGAAAACCGAAAAACATTGGTACGGCTTATCGCACACGCCAAACGCCCGTAAACGCTTTTAGCTGCTGATGTAAAACCCGTGTCATTATTCCTTCTTTTTCGCCATCTTGCGCCCCGAACCAATTGACCGACAGATTGGTTACATACACAAAAAAACCTTAAATCACACCAGGCAATGGGAAGACCTCCTACCGTACCAAAGAAGAAAAAAGACGGATTTTACATTGAAATACGCAACAAAGGGGCTAAAACCCCCGGTACTATCATCATCCGCGATACTTACGAAGCCATGATGCAGGCCGCCAAAATGTATGAAGTTACCAAAGACGTAGTCATTCTTGGCGAACACCGCGGTGGAAAGCGGGTGGAAGACGCCAAAAAGAAAGCAGCCAAAAAGTAATCAGGCCGTTACGCCAAACTGGCTCAGCACCTCATCAACGGATTTTTTAGGGTTGTAGAATTCGAGCAGCCTGAGCATTACCCTGTCAACCAGCGTATCCGGACATGACGCCCCGCTGGTAAGTACAATGGTTACTGGCGTTTTCGATGGCAGGAAATTTCGGCTAACCATTTTTTGTTTTGTGGCATACCGGAAATGCGCTATTTCTGTTGCCGAAAGTATTTCTGTTTCGGAGTTAATAAAATATGTAGGAAATTTTCGTTCACACAATTCAACCAGGTGCGAGGTGTTTGAACTGTTGTACCCGCCTACTACAATGGCCAAATCGGCATCGGTATCCAGCAGCGCATAGGTCGAATCCTGGTTATCGTTTGTGGCATAGCACAGCGTATCGCGCGTATCGGCAAAATGATTTTTGATCTCCCGTTCACCATAAACAGAGGCCATAACGGAACGGAAATAATCGGATATAGCCTGGGTTTCGGAGGCCAGCATGGTGGTTTGGTTAACAACGCCAACCCGTGTTAAATCTCGTTCAGGGTCAAATCCTTCTGAAAACCTCCACGCGAACTCTTCGTAAAATTGCTCTTTTGGTTTAGTCCCGCTTATATATTGGGCAAGTTGTACCGCTTCGTCCATGTTGCGTATTACAACCGAAGGGCCGCCTGATGAACTGTGCGAAAAGGTGGCGCGTGTTTCTTCATGTTTTGGCTTGCCGTGAATGATAACCGTGAAGCCGGCCTTTCCAAGTTTTTCAGCGCGATTCCATACTTTTTCAACAAACGGGCAGGTGGTGTTGTAGGTGTGCAGTTCAACACCCTTGTTGTGCAGCAGGTGCATAATCTCAAGGGTTGTACCAAAGGCGGGTATAATTACCACATCATCCTTTCCGATTTTTTCCCACGGGATAAACTGCGTGCCATCGGTGTCCATAATAAACCGAATACCTCGGTTTTCAAGGTCGCGGTTAACTTCCTGGTTGTGGATCATCTGGCTGAGCAGGAATACATTTTTGCCGGGGTTTTCTTCCAGCGCTTTGTAACTGATTTCGATGGCGTTTTCAACGCCATAGCAAAAGCCAAAGTGGCGCGCCAGGTAGAACCGCACAGGACCAAAATCCAATAGCGTTGGCGAAAAATCCTGCCTGCGCAAGTCGGTAACCCTGCGCACTTCTTTGATCTTTCCGGTTATTGACGACCGGTACCAGGCTGGAATATTGAATTTTTTAATGGCCGTTATCCTTTAACTCTCTAACAGCAAAGGTAGCAATTAGTTTATGCTGCTAATGATTCAGGCGGCCTTCGATAACTTGTCTTCCCGTACCTGTTTTGTCCGTACTTCCCTGGATTGCGGATCGAAGGTCATTACCTCAACCAAATTGCTTTTAAGGTAACGCAAAACCTCCATCACTTTTCCGTCAATCTTACTGCGTACCCGCTCTCCTTTTCTATACAAGCGTTTCATTACTTGCTGGTTTACATTCTGAATGCATAATTAAACTCACGCGGAAAATCCTCGTAGGTTCCCGTAAGGATAACCAGTTCTCCCGGTTTTTTCTTCTTAATAATTTCATTGAATTCTTTTACCGATTTTACGGGCTCCTCATTCACCCTGGTAATGATAAAGCCTTCCCGGATATCGGTATATTTTGAAATCTTACCATTGCCAAGCGATTTTACCCGCACACCGTTGGTCAGTTCAAGTTGCTTCAGGGTTTTGGCATCAAGATCTTCAAGCTCCACGCCCAGGGCAGCCTGTACCGGTTTGTCTTCGGGTTTTACTACCGTAACCTCGCCATCGCGGTTCTTCAGCACCACGGGCACTGTAATTTCCTTGCCTTTACGGTTAACGGTTATCATCAGTTTATCACCCGGGCGGTGACGGCCCACCATTTCGATTAGTGCTGCACTCGTTTTAATGGGGGCATTATCAATCTTCACCACAACATCCTGCTCTTTTATTCCGGCATCTTTTGCCGAGCTTTTATCGGCAAAGCCGGTAACCAATGCGCCTTCGCTTACTTCCAGGTCATACTGCTTAACTAACTGGCTGTTTACACTGGTAATGGTAACACCAAGCCAGCCGCGCTGTACGGTTCCGTATTTGATAAGGTCCTCGACTATTTTGCTTACAATGTTGGAAGGAACGGCAAATCCATAACCCGAATAAGCTCCCGTGGGGCTTGCTATGGCCGTATTGATTCCAAGCAATCCGCCACTCAGGTTTACCAATGCGCCACCACTGTTACCCGGATTGATTGCTGCATCCGTTTGGATGAACGATTCAATAGCCGTGTTGCCTTCACCGTTGTTACGGTTAATGATGTCAATGTTTCTGCCCTTGGCGCTGATGATGCCCGCGGTAACTGTTGAGTTGAGGTTGAACGGATTGCCCACCGCCAGCACCCACTCTCCAACTTTTGACTGATCCGAATCAACAAACGAAAGAAAAGGTAAATTGCTCTGATTAATTTTTACAACTGCCAGGTCGGTATCCGGATCGGTACCAATAACTTCGGCCTTGAAGGTGCGGTTGTCCGACAGCGTTACCTCTACCACATCGGCATCCTGCACTACGTGGTTGTTGGTAACAATGTATCCGCTTGCATTGATGATTACACCCGAGCCTGAACTTTGGCTCGGGCCAAAATTACGCGGGCCGAAGAAATCGCGGAATGGATCAATGTATTGAGGTTGGGTTTTGGTACTCTTTTGTGTGCTTTTAATGTGTACGACAGTCGGTGTAACTTTCTCGGCAACGGCTGTAAAGTCAAGCGGTACGGTATTGCCGTTTTCATCTTTCGTCAGAGCAATCCGGGAGACCGGTGTGCCTGATACGTACTGTACCGTTACCGGTTGTTCGGGTTTAACAAAATACTGGTAAGCACCGAGTGTTAAAAGGCTGCCCAGGATTGCGGCTGCCAGCAACGCACTAAATCGTTTCATAGTCGTTCAAAGATTTTTTTGTGGTTTCCCAACAAGCAAAAAGCGGGCAAATTGACCCTTTTTGGCTGATTTCCGGACTTTTTGGGAAATTTTGTCAGTTCTGTGAAGCCGTTTCCTCCAATCAACTTGCTCAACGCCTTCCTGTCTTTGGGTACATCCTAATACGGAAATACACGGATTATAGTTCGCAAAAAATACCTTTGTTTTCATTATACCCCAACATGATTATAAGCGGCAGGTTACGACTGAAATCCGGTAAAGAACAATCCTTAAAGCGGTTTCACCCGTGGGTGTTTTCGGGTGCTGTTCAAGTAACCGAAGGAGCACCTAAAGAAGGAGATTGGGTAGAGGTGGCTGACTCAAAAAACAATACCCTGGGTTT
>JAGUUF010000250.1 GCA_020063545.1 Cytophagales bacterium | reverse complement strand
GTTTTGTTCCTTATTGGCGTTCAGGAACTGGGGCAGGGGCAAAAATTCTTTTCGAAAGAAGAGAAGCAGGATTTAATGCATATCGCCATTTGCAGGGTGCTTAGCAGGGCGGGCTACTACAGCCTTATCGGATTGGATGAGCAGGGATGGCCGCATTGGAAACTGGAGAAAAAACTGCCCAATTTCGACCTGCTGGAGCAGGAGAAACTTTTAAAAATGCACATTCTGGAATACTTCGAAGAAGAGCATAACTGGACATTTGATCCGGGTATTGATTGAGTTGGTTTCAGGTATTGTTCCCTGTCGGTCGGGCCTTTATCTTTAAGGATGCTTCAAAACTTTGTATCTGGTGTCAACGTTTTCAACCGTATAATGTAGATGCATGGGTGGCCTGGAGAGGATAGAGGAAAAGATTGATGCGTTCCGGAAAAAGTACTACCTCAATTTGCTGTTGCGGGGGCTTATTCTGACGTTAACCGTGCTGTTGGTTTACCTGCTGCTGGTAGCATTGCTGGAGTATGCGTTTTGGTTAGGCAGCTACATCCGTTTAGCTGTGCTGCTTACTTTTTTTGGGTTAGTAGGGTACTGCGTGTGGCGATACCTTGGCGAGCCAATTCTGTTTGCGCTTGTCCGCAAAGGAATAGACCAGGAGCAAAGCGCGCGGATAATCGGGGCCTCGTTGCCGGGAATTCGGGATAAGTTGCTGAACCTTATACAACTCGTGCGGCTTACCGGTACATCACGTCTCGCCTATGCAAGTGTATCGCAAAAAGCCGCGGCCTTCGAGCCTTTACGGTTTGAACAGGTTATCGATCTGCGGGAAAATTTTAAACACCTGAAATTCCTGCTCATACCTGTAGCGTTTGTTCTAATCCTGCTGTTCATCAACCGCGACATCATTACGCAAAGCACGCATCGCATAATTCACTTTAATAAAGCATTTGTTCCGCAGGCGCCATTTCAGTTTGTTATTGACAACCCAGCACTTGTCGCCTTTCGCAACGAAGATTTTACTGTGATGCTAAGCCTGGCCGGAAGCGCCTTACCCGAAAACGTTTACCTCCTTTCCGGAGCGCAGCGGGTTAAAATGGAAAAGGTTGACATTAACCGGTTTTCCTACACGTTCGAAAAAATCCAGGAGTCTATAAAAATTCAATTCGAGGCAGCCTCGTATCCTTCATCACCGGTTGAACTCACCGTAGTGGATCGGCCCGAACTTACCCGGCTTACGGCAAAACTGGAATACCCGGCCTACCTCAACCGCAGAGGCGATGCGATACTTAATGCCGGTACGCTTGAAGTGCCTGAAGGGACCATTATAAGCTGGGAAGTACAATCGGCAAACGTTAACCGGGCTGAAATGAAGTTTGGCAACGAGCCGACTGAGTCAATGCAATTAATTGATAATCAGTTATTTACATTAAAAAGGCGATTCCTGGCACCATCAACGTACGAATTGATTCTTAAAAATGATTACAGCTCGAATAAAGACCGCATCGCGTACGGCATCGAAATTATTCACGACCAGTTTCCTCAGCTTGTTGTCAACAACTTCAGCGATTCGGTTTTCTATCAGCAAATTATTGTAGGCGGTTTGATTTCGGATGACTATGGCCTGAGCGAATTGCGTTTGCACTATTCTGTTAAAGATGCAAGGCGTGAAGAAATTGAAAAGAAAAGTTTACGAATACCGATTTATACCAACCAGTCGCAGCAGAGTTTTATTTTTAACTGGAGGCTTGATTCACTTCAGTTAAAGCCCGGGCAACAGCTTGACTATTTTCTGCAGGTGTGGGATAATGATGGTGTTAATGGCAGAAAGTCAACCCGCTCGGCATCATACTCACTTTTTGTGCCCGATCGTGAGCAACTCGCTGCCGATATTGTGCGGACACAATCAAAAACAGAAAAAGCATTAAATGAAAGTGCTGAGAAGGCTGAGCAACTCCGCAAAAGCATTGAAGATGCCAACCAAAAGCTAAAAGGAAAGCAAACACTCGACTGGCAGGAAAAAAAGCGACTGGAAGAACTGGTGGAGCAGCGAAAAGATCTCGACCGGATAATCCGGGGGTTGAATGATGCCAACAAGATGCTCGAAAAAAAGAAGGATACGTTTACCGAACAGGATGAGCGAATACGCCAGAAGGCCGAACAGATACAAAAACTGATGGATGAACTGCTGGATGAGGAAACAAAGAAACTGATCGAGGAGCTTCAAAAACTTTTGCAGGAAAATGCCGATGTATCAGAAATCCAGAAACTGATGGATAAGCTGAACCGCAATTCCAAAAACCTTGAAAACGAACTTGAGCGCACGCTGGCACTTTTTAAACAGCTTCAGTTTGAATATAAAACCGACCAGTTGATTAAAGAATTGAAAAAAGATGTTGAGGGGCAAAGGGAGTTACTGGTTAAGACCGAACAACTCGAAAAGGAGGAAAATGAAAGAAAGAACCGGCAAGCCGATGAGGGAAAATCGAAGGAACTGGCCCAGGAACAGCAGTTGCTGAACGAGGAATTCAGAAAAGCTATGGAAAAGCTGGACGAACTTAATAAACTGAATGAAGAACTAAGAAATAACGAGGAGTTGCCCGATAACGAAGATGCCAACCAGGTAGACCAGCTTCAAAACCAAAGCCGGGAAAACCTTCAGGAAAATGCCCCCGCCAAGTCAAAGCAGCAGCAGCAAAAAGCCATTCAGAAAATGAGCGAAATGCAGCAGCAAATGGAGGAGATGCAAAGCGCAATGAGTATGGAAATGGATATGCGCAACATTGAATCCCTGCGCCAGATTATCCATGGCCTCATTAAATTATCGTTTGACCAGGAGTCGCTGTTAAAGCAGTTTGGTGAACTTCAGGCAAACGACCCCCGGTTTAATAGCCTGGCCCAGAAGCAACTGAAACTTCAGGACGATGTTAAGGTGCTGGAAGACAGCTTGTTAGCTCTATCAAAGCGCGATGAAATGATGGGCTCATTTATTACAAGAGAGATTAATGAGCTAAACGACCACCTCAATAAGGCGATTGATGCCAACCGCGAACGCAGAAGGCAGCCTGCGCTAAGCGAGATGCAGTTCAGTATGGCTTCCATTAACAACCTGGCCCTTATGCTCGACAGCCACTTTGATATGCTGATGCAAATGCTGGCCAATGCCAAGCCTTCGATGAAATCAAAACAGAAAGGCAAGGAGCCTAATCTTTCGCAACTACAACAACAGCTTAACAACCGTATTGAGCAACTCAAAAACAGCGGAAAGGAGGGAAGGCAACTTTCGGAAGAATTGGCTCAAATGGCTGCCGAACAGGAGAGGATAAGAAGGGCTTTACAGGAAATGGAGGAAAAGATGAAGCAAAACGGGGCAGAGTTACCCGGAAACGATATTCCTGAAAAGATGGAAGAGTCGGAGCTCGACCTGGTAAACAAACAACTTACCGACCAGCTCATTGAACGTCAGCGGGAAATTTTAACACGGCTACTGGAGGCTGAAAAGTCAATGCGTGAACAGGATTTTGATGAAGAAAGAAAGGGCGAAACTGCCAAAGATTACCAGAATGAAATACCTAAAGCCATTGAAGAATATCTGAAACAAAAGCAGCAGGAGGTGGAATTGCTGAAAACCATGCCGCCTAAACTCTATCCATTCTACAAGCGTGAGGTTGGCGAATATTTTAAGCGATTGCGCGAAAACTAAGCGATATTGCAGCAGGAATGAACACAATCAGTATTCACATACCCTCAATTCTTGATAACATCCGGATAATTGAGAGTTTTATTGATAACGCAAAAGAACGGTTTCAGCTCGATGACGACCTTTACGGCAACATCATGATTGCCGTAACCGAAGCTGTGAATAATGCCATTAAACACGGAAATGCCGGTGATAAGCAAAAGAATGTTTATTTGAGCCTTTCACTTGATTCTTCGTTGCTAAGATTTACTGTTAAAGACGAAGGTGGCGGATTTAATTACCAGAATCTTCCTGACCCCACCAGCCCTGAAAACATAAATAAACCAGGTGGAAGGGGTATTTTCCTTATGAAGCATTTATCCGATGAAGTAGAGTTTATGGAAGGCGGCCGCGTTGTGGTGCTTAGCTTTTACATGAATTCGTGAAGCAATGAGCCGAATACGGTACTTCTCTGAGGGTTTGCAATTCACCGTTCAGAAACCCAGAAAAAAGTCACTTTGGTTGCAACGTGTCATTCAGCAGGAGGGAAAAAAGCTTTCATGCATTAACATAATATTTTGTACGGATGCTTACCTGGCAAAATTGAATACGAAATACCTAAGGCATAGTACCCTTACCGACATCATAAGCTTCCAGTATTCAAGCCCTGAAGAGCCTTTGGAAGGCGATGTTTTTATCAGTGTTACCCGCGTAAGGGAGAATTCCCGAAAATTCAATGTTCCGTTTGAAACTGAATTAAGCAGGGTTATGGTGCATGGCATCCTGCACCTCTTGGGGTATTCCGATAAATCCTCGGTTCAAAAGGCCAAAATGCGACTGAAAGAGGATGCTTACTTATCTTTGCAGTAGTTTCACGTGAAACCTTCAATGTTGTGGATAATGTTTGTGGAATTGTGAATAACTCCATGAACCCTCGTTCCACGTGAAACAAATGAATTTTTGATGTTTCCTGAATACGACATAATTGTTGTTGGTGCCGGCCATGCCGGATGTGAGGCTGCGGCAGCGGCTGCAAAAATGGGTTCAAAGGTGCTGCTGGTAACCATGAACATGAACACCATTGCCCAGATGTCATGCAACCCGGCAATGGGTGGTGTTGCAAAGGGCCAGATTGTGCGCGAGATTGATGCCCTGGGTGGCCTTTCCGGTATAGTTTCTGATAACTCAATGATTCAATTCAGAATGCTGAACCGTTCAAAAGGACCCGCTATGTGGAGCCCCCGTACCCAAAATGACAGGATGCGGTTTTCGGAAGAATGGAGGCTGGCGCTCGAAAAAATCCATAACATTGATTTCTGGCAGGAAATGGCCACAGCCATCATAGTCAAGGGGAACCAGGCAATTGGGGTTAAAACATCCCTTGGACTTGAAATCAAAGGAAAAGCGGTAATTCTTACCAATGGCACGTTCCTGAATGGCAAAATTCACATTGGTGAGAAAAATTTTGGCGGTGGCCGAACTGCCGAAAAAGCAGCAGTAGGACTAACCGAACAGCTCATTTCTTTGGGTTTTGAATCGGGCCGCATGAAAACGGGAACACCGCCAAGGGTAGATGGCCGAAGCCTTGACTACAGCAAAATGGAGGAGCAAAAGGGCGATGAAGACCCCGGAAAATTTTCATTTACGGATACCACGGCTCCAGCAAGGCAGCTTAGTTGCTGGATTACCTACACCAACCAAAAGGTGCATGAAGAGCTTAAAAAAGGCTTTGACCAATCGCCCATGTTTAACGGCCGTATACAAGGCTTGGGGCCGCGCTACTGCCCATCAATTGAAGATAAAATAAACCGGTTTGCCGAACGTGAGCGCCACCAGATATTTGTTGAGCCGGAAGGCTGGAATACGGTGGAAATATATGTTAATGGGTTCTCAACTTCTCTTCCGGAAGATGTTCAATACCAGGCACTTACAAAAATACCGGGGTTTGAAAATGCACGAATGTTCCGCCCTGGTTACGCCATCGAATACGACTACTTTCCGCCCACTCAGCTTAAGCTTACGCTTGAAACTCAACTTGTTGATAATCTGTATTTTGCAGGACAAATAAATGGGACAACCGGATATGAAGAAGCGGCCTGCCAGGGTTTGGTTGCCGGAATTAATGCCCATAACAAGGTATGGGAAAAAGCGCCCTTTATTTTAAAACGGTCGGAAGCCTATATAGGCGTGTTGATTGACGACCTGGTAACCAAAGGCACACAGGAGCCATACCGGATGTTTACATCCCGTGCCGAATACCGGATATTGCTGCGCCAGGATAATGCAGACCTTCGTCTGACTGAGACCGGTTACAAACTTGGACTTGCTTCACAAAACCGGTTTAAAAACCTTGAAGCAAAGCGAGCAGAAATCCATGAACTGCTCCATGTGCTGCATACTGTTAAACTTGATCCCGACCTTGTGAATGCAGAACTTGCAACGCTCGGTACAGCCTCAATCAGAGAAAAAGTAACCTTAAGCACGTTATTGAAACGGCCGGAAATCAGCCTTGCACAACTTAGTGCTGTTAACGAAGGCATCCATCAACTCATTCAGAAGTTTTCAACAGAAGTCAGGGAGCAGGCTGAAATAGCCGTGAAGTACCAAACGTATATTGAGCGCGAAGAAAAACTTGTGCAGAAGATATCCGGGCTTGAGGATTTTACCATCAAAACAGATTTCGATTAC
>JAGUUF010000276.1 GCA_020063545.1 Cytophagales bacterium | reverse complement strand
GGCGCCATTGTAGGGGCGTTGTTTTTCCTGCTGCTGTGCGTGGCCGCGTTAACGTCTTCCATTTCCATGATTGAAGTGCCGGCCTCTTACCTGATTGACGAGAAAAAATGGAGACGCAAATATGCCGCGTGGACGGTTGGCATACTGGCCTTTATTGTGGGCATACCCTCCGCCCTTTCGGGTGGCGCATCCGAACTGTTTACCAACATGCAGATTCCCTTCTTTGGCGGAACAACCAAAACCGGCTTCCTCGATATTATGGATGCCATCTTTGGTGAACTCTTTATTGTTATTGTAGCCTTCATGACCAGCCTGTACACCGGCTGGGTAATTGATACAAAGAAACTGGCAGATGAAATTGCAACAGGAGCACCCTTCTTTTCAAAAAAGATAGCAGGTATTACGCCTGCACAACTTTGGGTTTTCTTTATTAAATACGTGTGCCCGGTAGTTATCGGCCTGGTGTTGCTCAGCACAATCGGCATCATCTGATCACCGGTCGGTAATCTCCCGGATGGGATTGCCCGTACACCCGCTGGGGAATTTTATCCTGAGCAGCACCGAAAGCGTTGGCGCAATATCAGTTATAGGATGGTAAGCGGAGGACGTGCCCGCCTTAATTCCTTTTCCGTAAAAAATTACCGGTACGTGGGTATCGTAACTGTAAGGCGAACCATGCGTAGTGCCGGTTACACGGCCCTGCTCAAGCCACCCGGGTTCCAGCACGGTTATGATGTCTCCGCTTCGCTTTTCGTGGTACCCGCGGATGACCATGCCCTTTATCCCTCCCTCATTATAATCGCCCTGCCGGATTACATTGCGCGTAAATGCATGCGCGATGCCATCCTGCTGCACCAGGAAGTTACTGATCACCTCGAGCGATACCATCAGCTCAACACCACCTGACTTTGGTTCCCCGGCAAAGAGTTCATGGTCCAGGTAAATCTGCTCTTCAGAAACAGCCTCAATAACTTTCTTGCCCTGGAAGTACTGCGCGAAGAGCGCTCCAAACTTTGCATTCAGGTTATTGGCGTTGACATACCCTGCGGGAACTTTATTATCCGTAAGAAATTGCGGAACATCGGCTACACCATGATCGGATGTTAAGAAAACAATGTAGTTGCCTGAACCTGCCGCCTGGTCCAGCTTTTTCAGCAGGTCGGCTATATTTTTGTCAAGCCTCAGGTACACATCCTGAAGTTCAACCGAATTTGGCCCCACCTGGTGCCCGATTTTATCGGGTGCTGAATAGGACAGGCAGAGAAAATCCGTCCATTCGTCTGCACCAAGTTTTTCACCGTCCAATGCAGCAAAGGCTGCTTCCGTGAGGTAGTCATCCGAAAACGGAGTGTATGGAAGCAACTCGTAATTGTTATTGGATTTTCGCAGGGTTTTCAGATCGTACGGGAACGCATTTTTTGTTTCGCCCCGGTACCGGCTTTCGTACGGGCTGTTATCGCTGCCGCTTTCGGTGTACTTTTCCAAAGGCAGCAAGGTATTCCACACACCGTCAAGGTATTTGTCCGGCAGTTTCAGTGCATTGAATTTTTCCATCCAGGCCGGCAGCTTGCTCATATAATACGAACTGGAGATCATCCGGCCGGTTTTTTCATCGTACCAGTAAGCAGCATCGGCCATGTGCCCGCCCGGCAACGCAGCGCCCCGGTCTTTGTCGGCAATGGCTATTACTTTACCGCGTTTTTGTGTGGCAAGTTTCACCTCATCGGTAATGGTGGTGGTAAGTATGCGGTGGGGTGAAACTTTTCCTTCGGCCAGCGTTTCGCTGCCAACGGGAGTTCGGGCTTCATCGTTGGCACAGTACACCACCTTCTTCAGGTTCTTATCATACCAGTTGTTGCCGATTATACCGTGATAGGCCGGTGTGGTGCCGGTGTAAACCGAAGCATGACCCGGGCCGGTATAGGTTGGAACATAATTGTAGTGTGCATTGGTAAGCATAAAGCCCTCACCCATCAGGCGCTTAAAACCACCGTCACCGAATTTATCGTAATACCGGTAAAGGTATTCCTGCCGCATCTGGTCAACCACAATGCCTACTACCAGTTTAGGGCGATCGGCTGATTGTGCATGGCCTGTACAAACCATGCCGAATAAAATAATGGCGCTTACTATTCTCATTGCCTGATTTATAAAACTTCAGTTTGAAAGATACACAGATTGACGGTAACAGGAGGTTAACAAACGTTACGAATTAATGATTAATTACGTGAACAATAAATTTTATCGTAATCATCTGCTTCAAATACCTGCCTGCGCAGCAGCCTGCCGTTGCTGTCGTAATATATCACTACGTAAATGGAAGCTTCTTCAACATATTTCTCGGTAAAATACAATGGTTGGGATTCCGAACCGAGGTTTACTATTTCGGTGTAGGTAGCGGGCAGGATGAATCCCTTGCGGTTGTGAATTACCCCGTAATGATTATCCTGGCGGATAATGAGGATTTTTTCAGTATCCGAATCCAGTATCCACTTAAAATCACGAATCCGGTCAACCAACCGCTTTTTCTCTATGAAATTATAAAGTATCCACTGAAAATCCTTCTTTACCAAAGCTGTAGAGTCGTTCCAATACCGGATTTCTTCATACTCGAACGGAAGCACGGGTTTATTGTCCCACCCGATTAACCCTACTGCATTACCTTTGGAGGCGATGAGGTATCTGGCATTATACCTGACCAGGTTCCTTTCGTACTCCGGCTTGATTTGCTTACGCTGGTTCAGTTCAACCATACCAAACTTTTTATCTTTTAAAACCGGCAGTGTGCCCCGGTAAACATTTCCGATACCATCAAACTCCGCAGGCAACACAAGTTTACCCTGTATGGAAAGTATACCGCGCTTCTCATTTTTTATAACCGCAAAATAATTTTCTCCGGCATAGTAAACCCGATCGAAATCCGTAGTGAACAACTTATGTCCTTTTGAACTATACACTGCTTTGGTTGCTCCCATTTCGATTACAATAAAAAAGAGGGAGTCTTTACCCGGAAGGAAATTTACCTTAGCTGTGCGGGATAGTTCAATAAAGTTGAACGGCTCAAAGAATACCACCAGGCTGTCGGCATAACTTCCTGCAAACACAGGCCCTGTAAAAAACACACTGTCGTAAGCCCTGCCGCCTGCCGATGCACTTACCCTGTCGTACAGAAACCACTTTTTATTTTGCTCGGCAACAATCCAGGGCTCGCTAGCCTTTACCCTGGAATAAACAGGCGAAAGCGCTTTACCTTTTTGCCAGATGCGGGTGCCGCCAGCCGTTGAAACGAAGCCCCCGAAAAATGTCGGTGTAATTTCCTGTTTCTGCAGGGGCACAACTTCTTTAAGCATAAAATCCAGCAGGCCTTGCTGCTCGCCCGAACGAACCCATACGGCATCCTTCCAGCGTTTAACCTCATTGAATGAGCGGCTAAAAGCAGGCGTTACCTGATCGGCCGCTTTGCTCAGTTCCTCAACGCGGCATAACCGAAATCCGTTACCCGACCGGATTGCCAACACATCATCAAAATCCAGTACGTCATCCGCTCCTGCTAAAAGCAGCCTTCCGGTTAATGTAGTAATTTTCCAACCTGAATTTTCTCTCAAGGCAAGCAGCCTGCCACCACCCACAACCTGTGCCCCGGCAAGGCAGCCTGTGGCAATGGTAAATCCCGATTTATGAATAACTGAGGTACATCCGGAACTTTTAACGGCCAAAAAACCAAAATCCAAATCCTCGACTTCTTCCATTCTTCCTTCGAACAGGGTTTTACCATTGCGCGCCATAATCATCGCATCACTTACCAACACATCTTCCGTTACATTTCCGCACAGGTATTCGGTGCTCAGGTCATCGGCAAACGGAGCTACCACTTCCTTACCCTGCGCATCCATAAAGCCCAGTTTTCCTTCGCGGTAAAACGGAACCAGGTAGTTTTGCTCCAACCTCCTTACCTGCCGCAGCGAGTCCGTTAACAGCCAGGGTGGGACAACCTCCTCTAACTCTTTGAGCAGGTAGTACAGGATGTTTTTTGCCTTGGGCGCAAACGGACTTTGCGGGTATTTGCGTAAAAAATCTTCGAAAGCCTTCCGGTTGCCTGTAGCGGTGGAAATCTCGAATACCTGCTGCTCCACCTCTTTGCGGTAAGGTGTTTGAGGGTAATCCTTCAGGAATTTTTCGTAGGAAGCCAGCTTTTTATCGCGGGTTTCCGACTCATATAATAATTTCTGGTACCGGGTGTTTGCTTCACCGGCCCTTGCCGAGGCCGGGTATTTTTCAAGGTAGGCCCTGAACGCCTGGTACGTATTCTCTTTGAGGGCATCAATATACGCCACTTCATCGCGTAACTCGGCTGCCAGCGAACGTTGGGCGGCAAATGGAAACCTGGCTATAAAGTCAATGTAACTTTGTTCCGTGTTTACCGCCTTGGCTCGCTGAAAGGCGGCACTGTCAACCTGTTCGCGATGGCGGACAACCACGGTACTGTCAACCGGAAAGCGCCTCATCCGCTCACGCTGCCTGGGCGAAGAGTACTGAAAATCAGCAAGGCTAAGCATGGTATGATGATAGGCGGAGTCAATATTAAAATCAGGGTTGCCGGGCTTGAAGTAGTAAAGCGCCAGGATATAATGCGCCAACGCGTTAACCGAGTCCTTGCGCAAGGCTTTCCCGGTTTGCATTTTGGCCCTGGCCCACTTGCCCTTCTGCAAATTGGAGTAAGCAAGCCGCTCCAGTGTGGGTTGCGACCATCCGGCAATGACACTGATCAGGCACAGAACACTGATTACTAACGACTGTTTCACACCTTTCATTCGCTGTTAAAACTACAAACTTTATGCTGAAGCCAACCCGTTGCGAGCCGGTATAGGCCATCGGCCACTGCATCCGAAATACCGGTACTACAGTTGCATTGCACGGTCTGATAATTTTTGTAAATTTTCAGGTCCTAACCCTAATCAATGGCCAAACTCAAGAACATCATTAAGCAACTTTCGGAGAAAGATTTTAAAGCGATACACGATTCGCTTATTGAAAGCAATGCCGATAAATCAGCCTACCTGCTCAAATCGCTGCGCGAACGCCAGCTTTCCGATAACAAAATTATGACGGAGCTGGATGTAAACGCCAACGCGTATTACACGCTGCGATCGAGGCTTAACCTGAAAATCGAGGAATACCTGATGCAGCAACTGGAAAGCCCGCGCACGGATGTGCTGCGCAAAGTTGCCAACATCAACGAGGTGCTGTTTACCAAAAAGCGCACCATTGCCATTGCCACGCTTAAAAAACTGGAGAAAGAACTGATTGACTACGACCTGGCCAACGAGCTTACCGTTATTTACAAATCGTTAAAAAAACTCAATGTTAATTCGCCTGATTATTTTCAGTATTCGCAACTGTATAACCGGCATGTAGCTTATATGCTGGCGCTGGATAAAGCCGAAGACCTGCTGGCCGACTATTTTCGTAAGTACGGCAGCTACCTGTTTAGCGGAGATGAAATGGAAAAACTGGGCCTTTCACTGCTGATGAAAGAAATGCAGAATGTGGCCAACCTGTATGAATCGCACCGCCTGTATGTTTACCGAAGCTGCATGCACGTATTCCACCGCCTGTTTGTAGAGCCTGATGAAACCCTGGAACAGGAAGCCGAAGGCATTGAGGATATTTTTGTAAAGGTGCAGAAGATATTCGACAGCTATAACCTGGATTCCATCTATTACCACCTGAACCTGGTGTTTGAATTCTTAAAACTTGAATACTACAACCATTACAAAGTTTACCGGCAGGCGGAGAAATTCTACGAAGAAGTAAATGATGCGGCCTCCAACCTGCTTACCAACTATTCAACCTACACGTTCCCGGCACAGTTTCTCATCTCCAAACTGGAGCGGGGTTTGCGCCTGGGAACCGAGGCCGAACTGTATGCCGAAAATGAAGCCGGCTTTATTGATTACGAAGCCGATGTGCAGGATATACCGCGACATGTGATCTATGTTGTTTACCGGGCGCTTTCGGCATACTACGCTGATAAATTTGAGGAGGCTGCACGGCTGATTAACAACCTGCTCAATGAAGTGAGCATGAAAAAACATCCTTTTGCCCTGCTGGAGGTTAAATCCGTTCTGGCACTGCAGTACGTGCTGATGCGCGATTATGAATTGTTTAATCAATTGGCAAACAGCATCCAGCGCCAGATACGCACGTATGGAAAAGACAGTTGCGAAAACATTTTGCTGTTTTTGAAAATTCTGAAAATTTCTACCAGCGAAGCCAAGCGAGAAAAGGTAAAGAAAATAAATGCCGTGATTCCGAAGCTAAAGCAACAAACGGTTCCGTATTTTGCCCCTACCCTGCTGATAAAACTAGATGAGAAACTGATTAAAAACCTGACCGAGTTTGATTAACGACCTACAAATCAAGTTTAATAATGTTCTCGTGCGTTAGCGGCTTGTTCAGGTATAACTTAACGTTTTCGTATTTTTTTGAGCGGCTGAAGTCCTGCGGGTTAATGGAGGATGTAAGCATCACAATCTTACATTTTTTCTTGGCATTGCCGCTCAATTTTTCAAACTCTTCCAGGAACTGAAATCCATCCATAAGCGGCATGTCAATATCAAGGAAGATGATATCCGGCAATACTTTATCGGCTACATCCAGCCGCTCCATGTTCTTCAGAAATTCAATGGCACTCTTTGCACCGGTGTGGGTATAAATGTTTTCAGTGATAGACGCTGCCTCTATCATTTTCTGATTGATGAGGTTATCAATTTCATTGTCATCAATCAGCATTACCGTACGATACTTCTTACCAGCCATGAGGGTTAAGGATTAAAGGATTAGTGGTATTAAAAATAGGAGTTAAAGCTTAATTTACAAGGCGCTAAACATCAAATTTGATTCCCTGGGCCAGCGGCAGCGTGTTGCCGTAGTTAATGGTGTTGGTTTGCCTGCGCATGTAAACCTTCAAGGCATCCGAGCCGGACTCCCGTCCACCACCCGTTTCCTTTTCGCCCCCAAAAGCCCCGCCAATTTCAGCGCCCGATGTACCGATGTTAACATTGGCAATACCGCAATCGGAGCCGGCATGCGACAGGAATGTTTCCATTTCCTGCAAATTGCTGGTCATGATGGCCGAGGATAGCCCCTGCTTAACCCCGTTTTGGTAATCAATAGCTTCCTCAAGGGTTTTGTATTTAATCAGGTACAATATCGGTGCAAATGTTTCCTGCTGCACAATAGCAAAATGGTTCTTCACCTCAGCAATGGCCGGCTTAACATAACAACCGGATTCGTAGCCCTTTCCGGTGAGTACTCCTCCCTCCACCACAAACTTTCCACCCTCCTTCGAAACACGTTTTAGCGCAGCCAGGTATTGTGCAACGGCTTGCTTGTCAATAAGAGGCCCAACGTGGTTTTTCGGATCAAGCGGATTACCGATGTGGAGTTGTGTGTACGCTTTTTTAAGTTTTTCCTTAACGGTTGCATACACCTTTTCATGCACAATCAGCCTGCGTGTAGTGGTGCAACGCTGGCCGGCCGTTCCCACCGCACCAAACAATGCCGCGCGGATAGCCATATCAAGGTTGGCGTGTGGCGTAATAATGATGGCATTGTTGCCGCCTAATTCAAGTAAAGCCCTGCCCAGGCGTTCGCTTACCGTTTTGCCTACGGCTTTGCCCATCCGCACCGAACCGGTTGCCGATACAAGCGGAATCAGTTCATTAGCAGCCATTAATTGTCCAATGGCTGCATCGCCATTTACTACGCACGAAACGCCCTCGGGTACGTTGTTTCTGCTGAATACTTCCTTAACAATGTGCTGGCAGGCGATGCTGCACAGCGGAGTTTTTTCTGATGGCTTCCAAATGCACGTATCGCCACACACCCAGGCAATCATGGCATTCCACGACCACACGGCCACCGGGAAATTAAAGGCAGAAATAATGCCTACCACCCCAAGCGGGTGATACTGCTCATACATGCGGTGGTTGGGACGTTCGGAGTGCATGGTAAACCCGTGCAACTGCCGCGATAACCCTACGGCAAAATCACAGATATCTATCATCTCCTGCACTTCGCCCAGTCCTTCCTGGTACGACTTGCCCATCTCGTACGAAACCAGTTTCGCCAGCGGCTCTTTGTAGTAGCGCAGGGCTTCTCCGAGCTGCCGCACAATTTCACCGCGTTTAGGTGCTGGCCACTGACGCCATTCCAGAAAGGCTTTATGCGCCTGCTCTACAACAGCCTGAAATGTCTTCTCATCGGCTGAATAAACAACGCCAATCAACTTTCCATCAACCGGAGAAGTTGATTTTATTTCTTTGGTTGTTTTATAGGTTTTAATGCCGGTAGAAACACCGGGCATTGATTTTTGAACACCCAATGCGGTGAGTGCGTCCTGAATCCCAAATGTATCCATAATTAACGGCCTGAACTGCCGCCACAAAACTACATTTTTACCAGTCTAATCCGTATGATTTTTTTTCTCCGGTTAAATAATATCCTTCAATCAGTATCCCTCCTTTTTTATACCGAAGCATACGGGTAAAGTCGGTCACATCGTCAACAGGAACTTTATCTAAAAAGCCGATTACAAATCCCTTCTGCAGACCTGCCTCCTTCCATTTCCCTTCGGCAGCCGTTACCAGTACACCGCCTTCCAGGTTAAGACGGGCCAAATCAGACAGGGAAACCTCTTCAAGTATTATCCCCTGAAGGGCAACCGGTTCATCAACCCGCTTCAGTTCCTCTCTTCCTGAGTTATCCTTGAGGATTGCCGATACCTCAGTGGTTTTACCCTGGCGAATAAACGTTACCGTTACAGTTTTGCCCGGTCGTTTTCGTGCCACCCACTCCTGCAACTCCGAAACCGAATTCACCCGGTGTTTATCAATGGCAGTAATTACATCCCCTTGCCGGATGCCCGACTGCTCGGCCGCACTTCCTCTGTTAACATGCCGTACCAGTACACCCTGGCTGGTTGCGAGGTTAAACTCTTCGGCAATCGCTGCATCAACATTTTCAATCTGAACGCCCAGCAGTCCGCGTTGCACCTGGCCAAATTCCTGTAAATCATCAATTACTTTTTTCACCAGACTCACCGGAATGGCAAACGAATAACCGGAATACTGACCGGTGGAAGTGGCTATGGCCGTGTTAATTCCGATTAACTCGCCTTTTAAATTGACCAGGGCACCGCCACTGTTGCCCGGATTAACCGCGGCATCGGTTTGGATGAACGACTCCACCTGCAGGTTGTTGCGGTCGCGCAGGATGCCGATGTTCCGGGCCTTGGCACTGACAATGCCGGCCGTTACGGTAGAGGTGAGATCAAACGGGTTGCCGATGGCGAGTACCCATTCACCAAGCCGCACTTCGTCTGAATTACCGTAGGCAAGGTAGGGCAAATCCCTGGCTTTTACTTTGAGTAGCGCCAGGTCGGTACTGGGGTCGGTGCCAATGATTTTTGCATAGTACCGTTGGTTATTGTTTAACACGACTTCGATGTTGGTGGCATCTTCTATTACGTGGTTATTGGTAACAATGTACCCGTTGCTGGTTACGATAACCCCCGACCCCGATGAGCGCATAGGCGACCGGTAGTAGTACTCCAGCGGGTTAAGGCTGAACGAACCCGGACCATAGGAGGTACGGATGTGCACAACACTGGCAATTACTTTGCTTGAAGCGGAAAGAAAATTCAACCCGGCCGGAACATCATAAACCGTGTCGGTACGGTTGGCCGTTAACTGCATCTGCTGGTGCTGTTCTATGGAGGAATAGGCTATGTCGGTTTCCATCCAATACCGGGTGGCAATCCATGAACCGGCAATTCCGCCCGCCAGGGCTATCAGAAAAATGAACACAACAAAAGTAAACCGCTTCATACCCAATTCTCAAGCAAGTTAATGCCTTACCATGTTAATACCATAAACCGGGTAAACCAATTTTTACGTTGGCGGTTGACTTCGTTGGTGGAGTTGGATTTTTGACAAAAGAGGAAGAAAAACAACTTAGCGAAGTGATTAAGGTGCTTAAGACTAAGAAAAGTACGATCCCCAAGCCGACAAGAAAATTAAAAACCGAGAAAAAGTACTGCATGGTGGCACGTTGGTGGAAGTATAAAAGTAATTTCTTAATTTAGTTCGGTGTCGGAAGGATAGTGCCGAGCAGGCAGACAAAACACCTGCCTGCCGGCAGGCAGGTTTTGTTGCGCTGCATTT
>JAGUUF010000169.1 GCA_020063545.1 Cytophagales bacterium | reverse complement strand
GTTATATCCATTTAACTACAGGGGCAATGGAGCGCAAAAATAGCAGATTGACCCGATTTAGTTATCAATTCCCAAATCTTTTCTCGCTTTACGGGTAAGCTTCAGTTTAACCAGTTCGTACGATTGCCGGATAAAAAAATCCAACTCCTTAGGTTTAAGTTTTTCCGGCTGGGTTACCAAAACCCATTTGGCCCGGGCCAGGTAAGGTGCCGGTATAAACCCGTCTCTTGCCGATACTTCGTCAAAATCATGATCGGGAACCTTAAACGATACTTTAAATGGCGGTTCGAGTGATGTTACACAGAACATCTTCCCTCCTACAGCAAATACCAGGTCATTATCCCACTTTACATCTTCTGTAGCTGCGGGTAACTTCATGCAAAACTTTTCAAGTGCATCAAGGTTCATGTAATCAACCGATCAAGACTTACAAACTCAGGTATATTAACTGAAAGTACAACCATGAATAAATGATGTTGCGCCACTGCACCTCTGCAATGGTGCCGTAAATATATACTCAAATATTTGGCAAATTCAAAACCATCCGTTACCTTTAATATAGTTTTAAACGTATTGTTTAACTAAAACTAAAGCGCTATGGCAAAGAAAGCGAAAAAGAAAGCTAAGAAAGCTGCTAAGAAGAAGAAGTAAGCTTCTTGATTTTCTAAATCAATGTACAATAAAGGTTGATCCAGGATCAACCTTTATTGTTTTACGAACCGCTCTATTGGTTCACTTTCTGTGCAGGGTTACCAAAAACCGTTTCGCCATCCGCAACAGGGGAAATCACTACCGAGCCTGCACCAACCCTCGCATTTTTTCCAATCGTAATTCCGGAAACAATGGTAACACCGGTACCGATGAAAGCAGCCTCTCCGATAACAGCACCCGGACTGATAATACTCCCCGCACCAACCTGCGCATAATCACCAATTTGTGCATCCACCCCGATAACAGCACCGGCATGAATGCCGGCATGGTTGCCAATAACCGTGCCTGCACCTACCTGCACACCCTGGTCAATCAGGTTACCATGACCCAGCGAAGCGTTGGATGAAAGATTAGCCTTGCCGTGCACAGCATTAACCGGTTGCACATGGCGGTGTTCATTCAACATTTTTACCAGGCTCCTTTTCAGGCGAACGTCATCCACGGCAATGCAGGCCTCGCACTTCTTGCCGATGAGCTTCAGAAAACCGGCATCATCGGTGCTGCCCAACACCGTTGCATTGTCAATCTCCCGGCCATGCAGTTTCCTGTCATCATCCAAAAAGCCATAAACCACATTTCCGTTGCTCTCCAATATTTCTTTTGCCACCCGGCCAAGGTAGCCGGCACCGAATATGATAACAGGATTTTCCATAGCAGTAACGTTGTAAATCCTGCAAAGGTAAAACGAAAGGTACTGCCGGCCAATCCTACCTTGGAACAACCAATAATCGATCAAGCCTCTGTATAATGGGTTGTTGAGAAATGAGCAGTACAAAAAACGGAAGGAACCCTACGCGGTACCGGACGAGGGTACCAATGTTAGGAGTACAAAGCGAAATAAAAACCGCCAGAACAGCTACATAAACCACGATAGCGACAACCCATAACCGGTAAGGCGATGCCGGTATACGCCTGAGGTATGGAAATGCAAAAACAGTGAACACCAGCAATACCAGGTTTTCAACTACTGCCAGCTGTTGAAAGGGATTTGATAACCGCGGAACCACCGGAGCAAATAACCCGGATGCCAATGCCCGGGGCGCATGAAGGAGGATACTGCCCCAGGTGGAACTTAAATCAGAATATTGAATAACATTATCCGGATTAGAATTGGCCAATGACTGTTGATGTGTGCTGTAAATAACGTGTGGTATTTTACCTGGCTCCAGGTTGGGATGTAATAATCCTCCGGTCAATGCCAACAGCACTATGATGCAACTGAAGATCACGCCCTCCTTTACAAAGGAAGATGGTTGCAACTTGGCGGCCAACCGATTGGTTAGCAACACGCCCAATACCACCGGCATCAATACCATGGCATAATAGTATTTAAGACTCCACACTATCCACAGGGCGAGGCCCATCAACAGAATGTCGGGAAGTGAAAGCCGGGAACGCAACCATGCCTTGATTGCGAGGCCGGCCAGGTAATAAATGCCGGCCATGGCCAGGCTCTCTTTAAGTATCCCCGAACTCCAGAACACGCATGATGGAAAGTACAGCAATGCCACAACAGCCGGAACTGCCATTGACGGCACAAGCTTCGCAATCCACCGTGCCAGGTTCCAGGCTGCCAGGAACGAGATAAGCGAAAAATAAAGCGAACTCAGGTAATAGTTACCGTCCGTCAGCAACGCGGTAACGCTAACCAGTTTTACAAACAGCAGCGTGCGGTGCTCGCCCTGAAAGTACCCCTCGGGTACCGAAAAAAGTATCGTTAGATATCCGGGCATATCGTGTAACGCTACTTCGCGAAGCTGACGGGCCGATTCAAAAAAGAAAACCGTATCGCTTTGGATGTAATACCGGTAATGAATAAACCCGATGGCCACACCCGCCAGCAGTTTGACGATTGCTGCCGGCCAGTAGAATTTTTTTATGACTGAATTATCCCAACGCCATACCCAATAAAGCAGGCCGGCTATGGTTGCAAGATTCAGAAAAACAATCAGAATAGTCATGCAGGTTTAACAAGGTTGGCACCAATGGCACATTCCAGGCATCTGCGTTTTTGGCAATAGTCCGAATAAAGTTCAAGCAGCGCCTGGCTATCAAATGATGATTTTACCTTAAAGCCAAGCTCGGCAAACAACCGGGTAACCCTGTTCTTTTCGGAGGGCACTTGCTGAAGAAAGTTAACAGCCCGATCAATATACTGCTCGTCATCCTGCTGCTTGCCGTAGGCGAACAATACCGGTACAACCGTGTTGATAATAACATTGTCGATGCTGCTTTTTCCAAACACGGGCACCGATTTTACTTTCTTTCCAAACTGGTAATGCTGCTTCCAGTAATGCGATTGCCGGATGGCGAGCACCTCTTCCAATTTTTCGAACCCGGAGGAAGTAAGTGTTGAAAAAATATTTGGCTGCCCCGCAAGAAAGGCTCCGAACTGGGCCAATCGTAATGTTGGGAAATTAGCAGGGCGCAACCGGAGAAACCTCCACTGGGTTCTGTTCAGCATTTTCCCGGCCAGGTTGTATTTCCGGTCAAGAAGGGTAAACTCCTTTTTCAATAGCGCGGTATACTCATCTTCCCGTACCTTTTCGAGAAATCCGGCCATACCAAACAACAAGGCTTCAACCTGCAGCGGCTGATGGGCATGTTTCAAAATGATTCTATAGGGTAGTGCAAGCGCCAGTTGCTGGAAGGGCTCAGCATTTATCTTAAAACCAAAATTCCTTGCCAGCAGTTGATAGACTGTTTCATCCCAGTCGTTTTTATTCCGCTCAAGTAATTCAAATACCCTATTTGCTTTTGTTTCAAGGCGCTGCAGCAGCGCGTTATCCAGCATGGACAGGCGCACAACTGAATTCACTTTCATAAACAAACCGGCACAGGGTATTGCCTCCACACTGGTTATCAGTTTTCTGTACCGTTTCCACAATTCAGCATCAACCCGATCGCGCAAAACCAGGGTAGGCATTACCGTTCCATCCGGCCGCCTAATGATTTTGTCCTCTTCCCACACCACGTGAAGAACAACCCCTTCATAGGCGGCATCAGCATCATGATTGTGGCTAATCCAGCCCGATGCCTTAATGTGAATTTCAACACTGCCGCGCCACTCCAGCATGCCGATTTTTATGCGGGCGTTACCAAAATCCGGACCGGCATTACGATTTTTGATTCCCGGATGAAACACATCAACAGCCTCACCTTGCGAAGTAACCAGGTTATTCTTGTCGAAATACTGGAATTGCCAGATGTAATGAAGAAAGGATTCGGTCATGTGTTTAGCGGCTTTATTCCTGCCGCTCCAGGAAAAGCTTACAACAGTTCTTTTGTAGTCAGGTGGTTTTCCATTATCCGCTGCAGCCGTTCGGCTTCATTCGCAGCAGCCTTTGCAAAATCTTTACCTGCTGATGCATAAATAATGGCCCGGGAAGAATTTACCAGCAGTCCGCAATCGCGGTTCATTCCGTTAGATGAAATGATATCCAGGTCGCCACCCTGCGCGCCAACACCGGGTACCAGGAAGAAACAATCCGGTGCAAGTTCGCGGATGTGTTTCATTTTTTCAGCCTGGGTGGCTCCCACCACAAACATCAGCTGATCGGGTGCAGCCCAACCTTGCGCTTTAAGCATCACTTCCTCGTACAACCTGCGATCGGTTACTTTCGATTCTATCAACTGAAAATCGGCACTTCCCGGGTTCGATGTATGGGCCAGCAGGATGACCCACTTGTTTTTGAATAGCAGAAACGGCTTTACCGAATCCTCACCCATATAGGGAGCAACCGTTATGGCGTCAAAATCCATTTGCTCAAAAAATGCCCGGGCATATAAAGCCGAAGTATTGCCGATATCGCCCCGTTTGGCATCGGCTATGGTAAAACAATTTTGTGGGATATACTCCAGAGTTTTACGCAAACTCTCCCATCCCCTTGTGCCATTCGCTTCATAAAAGGCCGTGTTAAGTTTGTAAGCAACGGCAACATGTTGGGTGGCATCAATAATCTGGCGGTTAAATTCAAATACCGGGTCTGTTACCAACTTCAGGTGATCGGGTATCTTCTCTATGTCGGTATCCAGGCCAATACAGAGGTACGATTTCTTTTTTTTGATTTGACTAATCAGTTCCTGCCGGTTCACAAGGTTCGGTTATGCGGCCTGAAATTAAAAAAATACAGGCACAAGTTATTACGCACGTATCAGTTTAATAATAAGGAAGCATCTATATTTGGATGTGAACTTTCCGGAAAACTGATATGCGTTCACCCTTTTGGATAATCTTCGTTGTTGCCCCGTTGCACCTGTTGGCACAGATTTCAGGACAGGTAAAGGATTTTAAATCCGGGCAATTTCTGAAAAACGCTGAGGTATTCATTGACAACAGCCTGAACCGCGTGGCAACCGATGACAAGGGCTACTTCTTATTGGAGGGACTTAAACCCGGAGTATACCGGGTTGGCTGCGCAGCCCCGGGTTTCGAAACCACCTACCAAACCGTTCGATTAGATAAAAATGAAAAGTACCTGCTTTTCATCCTGAAAAAAGACGCTGGAAAAAAAATATCGGACAAACTGCTTATCGCTGAAATCCTCTCGCAAATCAGTTCGCAAAACAAAATTATACCCGGCTGGAACGAGCGTTTTGTTTTAAAGTCGGCTCAGTTCAAATACGTGGATGAAGAAACGGGGCGGAGAATCTACGGGAAATTTGAGGCAGAAAACCTGGCCCTCGGCTACCTGGTAAAATGCCACGTGCTTTCCTACACCAAAACAAATCCGGTTTACCTGTTGGTATTCTACCCTATGAAGGGCACCGAAGAGGAGCAAAAAATATGGGAACAAAACCGCTTTATCACGTACCAGTATGGCGTAAACAACTTTTTAGAATCCATCCTGCAGAATACCTACCACATTAACGGCTATAAAATTCTCGATGAAAACGGAACCCCGGTCAGCCCTGAAAATTTCTTAACCATTGGCTACAGTGGCGAAGCCAACAGGCTTACCCTGAACGGCCGGCTGAAGATCATCATGGGCACGAGTGAGGAGGGATATGAATCGTGGGTTGAAGCCGATGGCCGGATTGTTTTTTCTGATGACGGGCTGATTCTAAACTCCGACTCCGTTCGGGTGGGTGGCGTGTTCGATGAAAAAGGGCTGTCATTTCAATTGCCGCAGGAATACACTCCGCCTGCCGATAAAAAGATTTTC
>JAGUUF010000304.1 GCA_020063545.1 Cytophagales bacterium | reverse complement strand
GTACCGCGTCATCACGGCATACGACTGCACGTAGGCATACGCGAACCCGGCAAAACCATCCAGGAACCCAAGCCGGATAACATAATGTTTTAAAAACCGGAAGAATGGTTTAAGTACAACGTGAACAGCCGTAATTTTTCCGGTGCGTTTCTCATAGTCGCGCGCCTGCCACCAGGCATAACGGTTTAGCTTGGCAATAAACGCATCAAAATCCCGGTAGGTGTTATGGTTAAGCTTTCCACTTAAAACACCGATGGGGCCATCAGCAATAATATCAGCATGAACGTGCTTTTCTTCATACCGGCATTTGTCGCGCATAAAAAAGCGGGTGGCTTTATTTCCCTGGAGGCTGCTGTAGTGCATGCGCTGCCCCATGAAATGTTCGTTCAGGTAAATATCGTACGCAACATAATCATGTTTATCCTGCCTCAGTATTGCCTGTATCTCCTCCCTCAGTTCAGAGGTAACGCGCTCATCGGCATCTACTATGAGTATCCACTCATGGGATGCCTGGGGTATAGCCCAGTTTTTTTGTGAAGCCGAGTTATTGTACTCTCGCTGGATGATGCGGGTTGCATAGGGTTTGGCCAACTCCACGGTGCGATCGGTACTGTAGGAATCCACCACCAGAATTTCGTCAGCAAAACTCACGCTTTTAAGAACATCGACAATGTTGTGCTCCTCGTTTCCTGTTGGAATAAGGGCAGTCAATTTGGCCATTCCATTCATTTACGGCACAAAGATACTCGCTTACCAAAAGTCCGCAAGCCATAAGCCGGTGCCAGGTCAGCAAAAAAGAATTATTTTAGTGCCCACTAAATCAACTCATCCTTGAAATTTAAACACGTTATTAAAAACCTTTTTAGCGGAGTAACCCTACGCATCCGGTCGGGACCATTAAAAGGCAAACGGTGGATTGCCACCTCCGGAAAGAAATTCATTACCGGCAAATTCGAAGAGTACAAAACCCAGGCATTCCTGGAGCATTTCAAAAAAGGGTCAATTTTTTACGACATAGGCGCTCATATTGGTTATTTCTCGGCAATCGCCTGCTCAATTAACCGGGAGAGCGGGCATGTTTATGCCTTTGAACCTCGCCCGGACAATGCCCGGTTCTACCTGAAGCACATGGCCGTTAACGGCTTCAGTAATTTTACCTTAACCAAAGCAGCAGTTGCCGCACAGGAAGGAAGCGCAAAGTTTAACGCCAACACCGGCACGGCAACGGGACACCTATCGGATAGCGGCAACCTGACCGTTGATGTAGTCTCCATCGACAACCTGGTGCGTGAAAACAAATTGCCGGCACCCGACTTCATTAAAATTGATGTAGAAGGAGGTGAAATCGAAGTTCTTAAAGGCTGCCAGCAGGTTATTGCACAGCATAAACCCAAACTGCTGATTGCTACCCACAGCCCGGAAACGCATGCCTACGTTGTTGATTTTCTGAACCGGCATTCGTACCGTTTTACTATTCTTAACCAGGATGGTATTAAAGGCGATACCGAAATCATGGCCGTTGCCTGAACATGAAACCACTCCTTAAAAGGTTATCCGTCAGGCATAAGAACAATAAATTCCTCTACTATTCAACAGGCTTTGCCAGGTTGCTGCTCCCGGCCTTTTTGTTCAGGATAAATCTGCAAAGCAAACTAAGAGGGGCAGAAAACTACGATACCCAATACCTGCGGTCGCGGGTAAATTATTACAATAAAATAAATGACACGGTGCAGTTACCCGATACGTTGCCTGCCTTATCGGAACTTAAACTTAGAAAAAAACAAAAGGTTTATTTTTTTGACTCGTACGAATACACCCGGTACTTTAACCAACACCTTAAGGCATCTTTTCTTTTCGGTGACATCCGTGAAGTTCCTGCAGTGCCAGGCATTTTAAAAAGCAGGCCCCTGCTTGATGATAATTCGAATTCGGTTCTTTTAAAGCTAAACAAGGTGCGCCACTTTATCTATACGCGTGATAAGAAACCATTTGAAAGCAAAAAAAATATGCTGGTGGGACGGGGAGGAATTACCCGCCCTCACCGGATTAAATTCTATGAAATGTATTTCAACCACCCGCTTTGCAATATCGGCCAAACAAACCGCTGGGGTAAAAATGACCACTGGATTAAAGAACGGCTTACTATTGACGAACAACTCGATTATAAATTCATCCTTTGCCTTGAAGGCAACGATGTAGCCAGCAACCTGAAGTGGGTCATGTCATCCAACTCGCTGGCGGTAATGCCCAAACCTAAATTTGAAACCTGGTTTATGGAGGGCACGCTCATCCCTAATCATCATTATGTGATGATTAACGATGACTATTCTGACCTGGAAGAACGGTTAACACATTACATCCACCATCCGGAAGAAGCATTAACGATCATCCGCAATGCCAACGAATACGTGGCGCAATTCAGGAATAAAAAGCGCGAAGACGTAATTTCATTACTTGTACTGGAAAAGTATTTTTATAAAACCGGGCAGATACCGTATCGGCCCCAACCGTATTACGAGTAATTACGGTTTCCTGAAGGTGGCATTGTAATACGCTATACTTTTTTCAATAACCGGTAATGCTTTGTCGCGCCCGCCAAAATCAGGCACTTCCACTTTCTTATTTTCCAGGGTTTTGTAGTTTTCAAAAAAGTGTTTCAACTCAATCCGGAAGTAGTCCGGCAATTCAGAAACATCGTTGATATGCCCGACACTGGCATCCTGTTCGGCTACTGCAATAATCTTTTCATCCGCTTCTCCCCGGTCTATCATGTGCATTACCCCGATAACTTTTGAAGGAATAAGGCACAGGGGTACCACCGATACCTGTGTCAATACGACAATATCAAGCGGATCGTGGTCATCACCCAGGGTTTGCGGAATAAAGCCGTAGTTGAGCGGATAATACATAGAGGCATAGATTACCCGGTCGAGCTTAATCAGGCCGCTTGCCTTGTCCACTTCGTATTTGGCGCGCGACCCGCGCGGGATCTCAATAATGGCATTGACTTCTTGCGGAGGGTTTTTACCAGTCGAAACTTCATGCCAGGGATGTTGTATCATTATCAACTCGTTGATTGCAGGAAAGTTAATAAAAAAGCCCCTCCATCCGGCAGGGGCTTTCTTTTTTGCTACTACACTAGTCAGAATCCTTTTCTTTCGACTTTTTATCCTCTTTCTTTTCTGCCTTCCTGATTTTATCGCCATCCTTCAGGCGCTTTGAAACCACCAGGAAAGGCCCGGTTACTACTTCGGTACTGTCGGTAACACCGGAAAGAATTTCAATGTTATCGTAATCGCTCATACCGGTTTTTACTTCCACCATTTTAGCAACGCCTTTCTCATTGACAAATATTACAACCTTATCTTCCTTCTTTGGTGCGGGCTTAGCCTGCCCTGCCGGCTGAACTGTACCTTCCGGTGCTGCCGGTTTCTTGCTCTCCTCGCTTCGCGTGGTTACTGCCGAAAGCGGAACAGAGAGCACGTTCTCCTTACGGTTGGTAAGAATTTCCACGCTGGCCGTCATGCCGGGGCGGAACGGATATTTTTTACCTTCGGCAACCAGGTCGCTGTAGGAGTTGTTCAAAATCAGTATGCGCACTTCAAACTCGGTAATGGCATCGGCCGAAACTTTGTCTTTTGCCGTGTTCGCAATGTGTGTAACAATTCCCTTAAACCGCTTGCCGGTATTGGTATACGCATCTACATCAATAATGGTGGTATCTCCAATGTGCACCCGCACGATGTCATTCTCGTTTACGTTTACCCGCACTTCCATTTTGCTCAAATCGGCAATGCGCATCATTTCTGTACCCTGCATTTGGGCCGTGCCAACCACGCGCTCCCCTTTCTTCACATTCAGTTTCGATACGTAACCGTCCATCGGGGCTACCACGCTCGTCAGGCGCACGTTTTCCCTTGCTTCGTTAACGGTTGCTTCGCTGCTGCGAACAATAAACTTGGCAGCCTGCACCGATTGCTTTGCCGACTTCAAATCGTTCTCAGCCACTTTAAAGTTTTGCTGGGCCAGTTGCCATTCCGCTTCAGATATTACCTTCTCATTCCACAACTTCTTCTGCCGTTCAAAATCCTGCTCGGCACGGGTAAAGGTGGCTTCGGCCCTTGCCAGTGCAGCTTCGGCCGATACGAGGTTGGCCCGTTGCTGGTTTAGCGATGCCTCGGCACGCTCCAACTGCGACAGCCAGGTATCGGGACGGATTTTTACCAGCAACTTACCCCGGCTTACGGAGTCGCCATCTTCAACCAGCAGTTCGCGGATTTCACCGGATACTTCGGGAGCAAGTTTTACTTCCGTAACCGGCTGCACCGTACCCGATGCACTTACCTTTTCAACGATGGTGGTGCGGCTGGCTTTGGCAAGGTCAACTTCCAAATCCTTTGGTTTGCCTATCCAGCCGGCCGAGCGGCCGATGATGATGAACACGAGTAGGAATACAACTGCACCGATTAATGCATATAACAGTTTGTTCGACTTTTTCTTTTGCTTTGCCATGGATGGAGAGTTAGATCAATTTTAAAATCCTAAGGGAAGGCCCTGGTAAAAATCAAGCACCTTCTTTCTGAATATAAATTCGTATTTCGCCCGCAGCAGGTCGGATTGCGCCTGGTACAGGTTGTTTTCAGCAACCTGGTAGTCAACAAAATTTACTGCGCCAAGGTTATACCGTTGTTTTGTCATACGGAAAGCTTCATCGCGCGCCTTTACCTGTTTTTCAGTTGAGTTGTACGTTTTAAGTGCCGCGATTGCATTGTTATAGGCAGTTTCAACGGTTTGGCGCAACTGGTTCTGTACTTCAATAGCAGAGATATCGGCAAGGTCGCGGCTTATGGCTGCACGCTGTACAGCCGAGCGGGCCTGCAGGCCGTTGAACAACGGAATTTGCACATTCAGCCCCACGCTGCGCCCCCGGTTATCCCGGAACTGATCGCCAATAGACGGCACGAAGAAAGTTCCGGTAGGTGTGTTCCGCACCACCAGGTCACCAGTGCCCTGAACAAACCCAATGGTTGCCGGAACTGTGCCCCCATCGGGTATAAACTGCTGACGCTGGTCAGAATAAACCGTATTATAATTACCGTTAATGCTTATGCGGGGGTACAGGTTTCCTTTAACCGAACGGAACGCATACAGCGAACTCCGCTTACGGAGTTCGGCCGCTTTAATTTCTGGCATGGCCATGGTGGCAACCTCATAAATCTCTTCAGCACTTTTTGTAATGGTAGTTTCATTGCCAATATCCACCTGCGGCAGTTCAACATCCATTGGTGTGGATGCAGGGAGTTGCAGGGCTTGTTTTAACTGAAGCAGCGAAAGGTTAAGGGCATTTTCCTGCTGCACAACGTTTACTTCGTTGGTGGCAAGCTGGGCCTCCAGGTTCAGCACATCACCAACAGGCACCGAACCGGCCTCGGCAAGTTTGCGGGTTCTATCCAGTTGTTCCTGTGTTGACTTTACCTGCAGTTGGGCAACAGTATTTAACTCCTTGTTAAAAACCACATTTAGGTAAAGGGTAATCACGTTAAGAATAACATCATTTCTTGCCTTAATAAGGTCTTCATTGGCTGCGTCCAGTTCGGTGTCGTTTTGCTTCATGCTGTAAAAGAGCCGAAAGCCGTTCCACAACAGTAAACTGCTGGTGGCGCTAAGGTTGGAGTTTCTGACCTCGTTTTCGGTAAAGATGTTGGTGGTAGGGTCAATGGTACGGCCCCAGTTAATACCGTAGTTGCCGCTGGCATTCAAGTTGGGCAGCATGGCCATTTTAGACTGCAGCAGGTTTATCTCACCGGTGCGAACCGTGTAATTACTGCGTTTCACCGCCAGGTTGTTGGCAATGGCATAATCAATCAATTCCCGTAACGTCCAGGTTTTCTTCGCCTGCTGTCCGAATGCAGTGCCTGCCACCAGGCACAAAAAAAATATACTTCTTTTCATAGTTGCTTTCAACGATCAATGTCCGGTATGTATATCACTTCCTTAACCCATGTCAGACTCTTCAGGTACTCTAATGTTACAGGCTTTATGCCCGAATCCATTTCAATAACCAGGCAAGCCTCATCATGTTTTCCTTTTCTGGAAACCGACATGGTAGCAATGTTGCAGTCATCGTTAGCCAGGATGCTTGCAATAAAGGCGATGCTTCCTTTTACATCATCCGCAAAAATTACCAGTGTATGGAGGTTTGCGCTGAAATCCGCTTTAAAGCCGTCCACTTCGGCAATGTTGATGATACCCCCACCTTTGCTTTCGCCCAGTACTTCAATTTCGCGGCTGCCTTTCTTAATGGTAAGCCGTATGGTGTTGGGGTGGAAAGTAGAGGCGTTGCCGATGGATTTAAATGTATACTTCAGTCCCCGTTCCTTTGCCAGTTCAAGTGCTTCCTTTATTCGCTTGTCATCGGTCTTCATGTCGAGCAGGCCGGCAATAATGGCCCGGTCGCTGCCATGCCCTTCATAGGTACGGGCAAACGAATTATAGAAAATGATTTCCGCTTCATCCGGAACACCCCCGAGCAACTTCAGGGCCGTGCGGGCAATGCGCACCACCCCCGCAGTGTGTGAACTTGAGGGGCCAATCATTATCGGACCGATCATATCAAAAACACTGCTTTTCTCGTGCATGGCTTGCCTGAATACGCGATTTGTCGCACAAAGGATGCATTCGTTACACTACCGAATGGTATTGTTTGCAAATACCTAAACCGCGATGGGTGCTTTGATGGCCGGGTGCGCCTGGTAGTTAACTATTTCGAAGTCTTCGTACCGGTACTCAAAAATACTGGCAGGCTTGCGCCTGATAACCAGTTGGGGCAGCGGATATGGCTCGCGCGAAAGCTGGAGGGTTGCCTGTTCAATGTGGTTGGTGTATAGGTGCACATCTCCCCCGGTCCAAACAAAATCACTGGGTTGCAAATCACATTGCTGGGCAACCATGTGGGTTAATAAGGCATAGCTGGAGATGTTAAACGGAACACCGAGAAAGTAATCGGCCGAACGCTGGTACAACTGGCAGGAGAGTTTGCCATCGGCCACATAAAACTGAAACAGCGCATGGCATGGAGGCAATGCCATTTTATCAACCTCGGCCGGATTCCAGGCGGTTACGATATGCCTCCGGGAATCGGGTTTGGTTTTAAGCTGCTCCAACACGTTACTTATCTGATCAATGGTTTTTCCATCGGGTGCCGGCCAACTGCGCCACTGGTGCCCGTAAACCGGGCCCAGATCACCATTGGCATCGGCCCATTCATCCCATATGGTCACGTTATGGTCGTGCAGGAATTTTATGTTGGTATCCCCTCGCAAAAACCACAGCAACTCGATGATAATGGATCGGAGGTGCAATTTTTTGGTTGTAACCAGCGGAAACCCTTCCTGTAAGTTAAATCGGAGCTGCCTTCCGAATACTGAACGGGTGCCTGTACCTGTACGATCGGTTTTGGTTGAACCGTTTTCTAGTATATCGCGCATCAGGTCAAGGTACTGCTTCATTTGGCTGGAAATATCAATGCAAATAAAACAAAAAGTCCTGACCCCGGCTAAGCCGGGATCAGGACACACTAAAAAAGTCCGCCCGCACCTGCAGGCGCAGGCACGGAACGGACAACCCTAACTACCCTCTTCGTTTTACTTCAAAACTTCTCGACTGGCCATTAACCGAGATGGTAATTACCCGGTCGCAGGAACCATCACCATAATCTACGGTTATTACTTTGCCCGAAGCCACATCAGTAAACTCTTTAACTCCGGATACCGCTATCGGGCAGCCTCGCTTATACACCAGTTCTTCAACAATTGTCATGGTGTAGGCGCGACCCCTGCGGTTGGTTCCTGAAGCAGCATTAGCCGCACCGTCACACTGCCACACAATAAGTTGATCGTTTAACGGGTTGTCAGCGCGTACCCACCTGCGCACAAAGCAATGCTCACGGGTAGCCACAGTGCCATCAGGCCAGGTGGCTGTTCCATCTTCCAGTTCAACTTCAAATTCAGGGGCTGACTCGTTGCTTTCGCTTACATTGGTAAGGGTGCGCACACCACCTAATGCAATATCGTTAATTGAATACCCGTCAAAGGTGGTTACAATAGTAGAGCCCGGCAGAAAGCGCCTGCCCACAAACGTGATGATGATTTTTCCTTTGCGCACATTGCCCAACGGCCCGGTACAGCCTTCTCCGAAATCAAGAACAATCTGTCCGCGGGGCACTTCGGGTGTTGAATTCGCGTCAATGGTTATGGTAGCCGAAAAATTTTCGCAATTGCAACGGGGGTCGTTAATGGTAAATGTTCGGGGCTCGCCACTCATTTTACCGCCCGTACTCGGGCCATCATCCGACAGCATGGCAAGGCCGGCAAGGTCATCGGCATCTTCCAGGGCATAATCGGAAACAACATCTTCGGCCACATACGAGGCCTCTTCTTGTAAAGCAGTTTCATCGTTTACACACGAAACAGTAAAGCCTAATGCACCAACAACCACTATGGCCAGGGTGCGTTTAAAGAAATTCAATCGTTTCATAATTGGTTTAGTTTTCAGAAATACGGCTTTTAGACCGCCAGGTAACCCCTGGGTTTAACGGGGCTTAAAAAATTTATATACTCGCAACATGACGAAGAGTTTAAGGGTTGTAAATCAGGTGCTTTTAGGCATAATCGCCATTTTGGCGATGCACCAGGCCATGGGGCAGCAACGGGTTAAACTGGCTAAGTTGAAGTACGGTGGCGGGGGCGACTGGTATGCGGCTAAAACCGCGCTGCCCAACCTTATTGAGTTCTGTAACCGCGAACTGGGTATGAGCCTGGCCCCGGAAGAAGATGTTGTTGAAGCCGGCAGTAAAGACATTTTCCTGTACCCCTATGTATTTATGACCGGCCACGGAAACGTGGTTTTCTCCGATGCCGATGCGGCTAACCTGCGCAACTACCTGATTGGCGGAGGTTTTTTGCATGTTGACGATAACTACGGGCTTGACAAGTACATCCGCATCGAACTGAAAAAGGTTTTTCCGGAACTGGAGTTAAAAGAACTGCCGTTTGACCACCCGATTTACCACCAGAAGTTTAAGTTCCCGAACGGCCTGCCTAAAATCCACGAACACGATGGCAAACCCCCGCAAGGTTTTGGCCTGATTTACGAAGGCCGGCTGGTGGTCTTCTATTCGTACGAAACCGATCTGGGCAACGGCTGGGAAGACAGGCGCATCCACAACGACCCGGAAGAAAAACGCCAGCAAGCCCTGCGCATGGGCGCCAATATTATTGCGTACTCCTTTACGCACGCGCAGTAAGCTCGAACGCTTCCGTTACTCCGTACTGATATTCAGAGTAAAATGGAAGAAGAATCCGCACTTTTCAGGGGTTAACCTTTACCATTCAAAAAAGATTTCCTAAACTCTTGACATTATATAACTAAATATTTAGTTTTATACCTAAATATGTAGTACATGAAGTCAATACGGGAATTAACCAAAGCCGAAGCCCAGATCATGCAGGTATTGTGGAAGTTGGAAAAGGCATTTGTTAAAGATATTATCGACAATCTGCCCAATCCGAAACCAGCCTATAATACCGTGTCAACCATCATCCGCATACTTGAAACTAAAGGATTTGTGGGGCACAAGGCGTATGGAAAAACATACGAGTACTACCCACTAATTGCAAAGGAAAAGTACACACGTTTTTACCTGAACACGTTGCTGAAAGGATATTTCGGTGGCTCTTTTCAAAATCTGGTTTCATTTTTCGCTAAGGACAACAACCTGAGCGCTAAAGAAGTAGAAGAACTTTTGAAAGAAATCAATAAGAAAAAATAAAAATATGAATGCCTGGCTGAATTACGTTGTAGAAGCCAACATCGGATTGTTGTTGTTTCTGCTGTTATACAAGGTATTATTAAGCCATGAAACCCAGTTCAGCTATCGAAGATTTTACTTGCTGGGCGGCCTGATACTCTCAATTGTCTTTCCGTGGTTAACCCTTGGCAGTCCCGTAGCGGCAGTACCGACCCTGGGTGAAACATTGCCTGACTACTGGTTGCCACATCATGCAGAGCAACACCCGGTGGCCCAGTCAACAATTACCTTTTGGGATATTGCATGGATAGTGTATGCATTGGTTGCCATGCTGCTATTGGTTCGTCTCGTATACAACATTGCCAGCCTGTTGCTTGAAGCACGAAAGAATCAAGGCAAATACCCTGTAATTGAAGTGGATCAATCCTCGTTCATCGCCTTCTCATTCTTTAAACTAATCTTCATCAGCAAGGCCTTTAACCTTAGCGAGGCCGACAAGCAACGCATTCTGCAACACGAGCAGGTACACATCAGCAAGTGGCACTCGGTTGATATCGTGTTGATTGAACTTGTAAGAATCCTTTTCTGGTTTAACCCCCTTCTTACATACTACAAAAAAGAAATGAGCACCGTGCATGAATTTGAAGCAGATGCGATAGCAACCGGCAGCGAGAACCCCGACCAATACTGCAATTTGCTGGCACGGTCAGCAATTGAATCCTCCGTATATGCGTTGGCTAATCATTTTAATAACTCTTTGACACTAAAACGAATTACTATGATCAGAACATTAAAACACAAAGTAAAGCAGTGGAAAACTTTTATGGTTTTCTTATTTGTAAGCGGGCTGTTTCTGGGCATCGCCTGCCAGGACCAGATTGCATCAGAAATAAATGAGGTATCGAAAACTACCACGATTGCCGGTGACTTCCCGGACTATTTGAAACCGGAAGTTGAACGTATTATGAAAGAAAATCCGGGAATTAAACTGATGTATGTAGAGGCAGAGTCCATGAACGCTGAAAAAATAAAAAGCCTCAACAACGAAGATATTTTGTACCGGAACTACGAAAAACACTTCGCGCAAGATGGTTCTCTGCAAAGCGAAAGGGTTGGACTAATCGTTCGTACGGGGGGTACCTTATCGAAACTGGCAGAAGCAACAAAATCAGAAGATGACGTTTTCCTGGTAGCAGAAGAACCCGCTTCGCCACAAATTGGGGTTACAGGATTTTATGAAGCCGTTAAAAAGGAGGTAAACTACCCGGCCGAAGCAATACAACACGGTATTGAAGGCAGGGTATTTGTTGAGTTTATTGTGGAACTAGACGGCACGTTAAGCAATTACCGGGTATTAAGAGGCATCAGTTCGGATTGCGATGCAGAAGCAGTAAGGGCCATTAAAGCGGCTAACCTCAAGTGGAACCCTGCTAAACAAAGGGGCGTACCGGTGCGGTCAAAGTTTGTCATGCCCGTTCTGTTCAGTTTAGATAATAATTCTGTCGTTCAGCAACCTGTTCAATCCGAAGATCAAATCCGCGTGGTTCCTGAAATTATCCGGGAAGGTGGAAAGAAAGTAATGCTGGGGAAAGTAACGAAGATTGATGGAACACCCCTGCCACGGGTAAATATTGTAATTGGAGGCACCCATTTCGGAACGATAACCCGGGAAGATGGCAGTTTCAGGCTTGAACTCCCCGAATCCAAAAGCAGGGTATTCTTTTCTCATGTAGGATACAAAACACAGGTAGTAGCCGTTGATTGATCAACCGCTGCTACTTCCCAACAAAAATCTCCTCCAGCTTCGCATCCAAGGCCTGGCCGCGAAGGTTTTTGGCGATAATCACGCCATTGGGATCGAGCAAAAGTGAAAAAGGAATAGCGTTGATGTTATACGTTTTGGCTGCCTCGGATTGCCAGAATTTTAAATCGGATACGTGTGTCCAGGTAAGGCCGTCCTGCTGAATGGCCTGCAGCCAGTCTTCTTTTGATCGATCGAGCGATACCCCGTAAACGGTGAAGCCTTTGCTTTTGTATTTGTTGTAAGCCCGCACAACATTGGGGTTTTCCTGCCGGCATGGCCCGCACCACTTTGCCCAGAAGTCGACCAGCACATACTGCCCGCGCAGCGATGACAGGGGTATAATCTTTCCTTCCGGATTGGGCAACGAAATTTCTGGCGCTACCGAACCGATGGCGAGGGTCTTCATTTTATCCACCATGTCAACAAAAGCTTTGCCGTGCTCGTAGTTTGGCCATTCCTTTTTTACGCGGTCGGCTACGTGAACATAAAGGTCGAAATATTGGTCCTTATCGAACAGGTTTCCTTCCATAACATTAATGGAGCCTAACGACAGCGGGGCATTTCTTACTTCCTGCGCGGCTTTGTCGGTGGCATTCCGCGAAAGGGCCATGTATTGCTTTTGAATATCGAGGATGGCCTCCTGGTTGTTGGCTGCCTGCGCTTTGTTGAAATCCGTAATCAGTTTCTGCGCTTCCGGGGTTGAATCAAAGCCCCTTATCAATGTCTGTACTTTCTGAATCAGTTCAATTTCAGGCGAGCCCTTTACCTCGAAAAATCCGGAGGGATCGTGCCCGTCAACATTTACTTCGAGGTTATTCTTAAATACAATCAGGTCGATAACCTGCCGGTTATAAAAGTTGAGTTTATAATAACCCGGCTCTTTTAGCCTGATTTGCTTGGAGAATGAATAGTTGGATTTCAGCCTGATCGTATCCTGCCAGCCGGTACCGGTGCGTTTCAATTCCATAATGGATATGGTGCCTTGCTGCGGGTGCCCTACCTTGCCGCTGATGGTTACCGTCCAGCTGCCATCATTTTTGGCTTGCTGCCCGTTGGTTGAACACCCGATGAGTATGAGAAATAAGAAATAGTTGATTCGCAGTTTCATTTATTTTCCAGTTGTTTTCGTAATAATTCGGTTGCCATTTTCGGATCGGCCTTTCCCTGGGTTCGTTTCATTACTTCGCCCATAAACATAGCCATAATTCCTTTCTTTCCTTTTTTATACTCTGTAACCTTAGCCGGGTAATCGGTAAGCACGCTTTCAATCACAGGTAAAATCTTACCGGTATCGGTTTCTTGTATCACGTTCAATTGCTGTGCCACATCGAGTGGAGAACGCAGCGGATTTTTAATCAGTTCAGGGAGTATCCGTTGTGCGGCAACCGTGAAGTTTACCTGGTTAGCTTCTACCAATTCGATAAGTCCGGCCAGGACACTTGCCGGCAGCGGAAAAGCGGCTTCCCGGTTTTCATTCTGGTAGGCTTTCACCGGTCCCATCAACCAGTTGGATGCGGCTTTAAAGGCTCCGGTGTGGGTGCACACCTCTTCATAATAGTCAGCCGTTTCTTTTGTTTCAGTAAGTACAACGGCAGCGGAAACCGGCACGCCATAGTGGTTTGTAAATCGTTCAACCCGCTGCCAGGGCAATTCAGGAAGGGTTGATTTTATACTACTCAGCCAGTTCTCCGTAATGCTTACCGGGCTTAAGTCAGGCTCTGGAAAATAGCGGTAGTCGTTCAGTTCTTCCTTGGTTCGCATGGCAGCGGTTTTACCTGAAGTCGGATCATACTGGCGTGTTTCTGATTTAATCGAAACACCTGCCTCCAGAAATGTTACCTGCCGCCTGATTTCAGAAGTAATGGCCTGCTGTACAAACTTTATCGAGTTAAGGTTTTTTATCTCAACCTTTTTACCCAGCCTCGCTGAGCCCAACGGCATAACCGATACGTTGGCATCGCAGCGAAGCGAGCCTTCTTCCATATTGCCATCGCTGATTTTAAGATACCGCACCAACTTGCGTACTTCGGTCAGAAAAGCACCGGCTTCCTCTGCTGATTGGATAACGGGCTCGGTAACCATTTCGAGTAATGGAACTCCCGCCCTGTTGAAATCCAGTAATGTGACGGACTGAGCGCCCTCGTGTATAGATTTGCCAGCATCCTCTTCCAGGTGAATGCGGTTAAGTCGGATGATTCGGGTTGTGGCATCCGCCAATCGCACCGGCAAAGCCCCACCTTTGCAAACCGGGGTGCGGTGCTGGGTAATCTGGTACCCTTTAGGAAGATCAGGATAGAAATAATTTTTACGGTCGAAAAAGTTTTCGCGCGAAATCTCACAGCCGCAGGCAAGACCCATTTTAACAGCAAACTCAATTGCTGTACGATTTAGTTTTGGCAACGTACCGGGATGGGCAAGTGTAACCACGCTGATGTGCGTATTCGGTTCCCCTCCAAACGCGGCCGAATCGGCTGCAAACAACTTGCTGTTCGTAGCCAGTTGGATGTGTACTTCGAGGCCGATAACAGCCGTATAAGGTCCTGTTGGGTTTCTGCTCAATGGAATAGATCCTTACTGAATTAGTTGCCTGGCCCTGGCAATAACAGCATCAAGGCCGTTTAGATTTTTACCCCCGGCCGTGGCAAAAAAGGGCTGACCACCGCCACCGCCATCAATTTCTTTTGCCAGTTCCTTCACCATGTTGCCGGCATGGTATGTATTGGTGCCAGCCAGTTTCTCGCCAATCATTACCGCCACCTGGGGCTTATTCTCAACATCGGCAGCAAGCACCAGCAGTAAATCATCGAACTGGTTGCGCAGCGCATAGGCAATGTTTTTCAGTACATCGGCATTGGGCACGGTAATTTTTTCGATGATAAGGCTGGAGCCGTTTTTCTTCAGTACTTTCCTGGCAAGCTCATCTTTAAGTTGGTTGGCCTGCTCCTGGTAGAGGCGCTCCAGTTTTTTTTCAAACTGGTGGCGCTCGTCTAAAAGGGCTTTCGTTGCAGCCACCACATCTTTGGGGTTTTTTAAAAGTCCGCGTACCTGGTCCAGCAGGTGTATTTCCTGTCTCACCAGCTTTTCAGCTTCTTCGGCTGTAACAGCTTCAATTCTGCGGACTCCTGCTGCTACCGAACTTTCCGAAACAATTTTGAATAAGCCGATATGTCCGGTTGCTGGCACGTGGGTGCCCCCGCAGAGTTCAACCGAAAAGTTGCGGTCGAAGGTTATTACCCGCACAAAGTCACCGTATTTCTCGCCAAACAAGGCCATGGCGCCCATCTCCTTTGCCTTTTCTATGGGCACATTCCGTTTTTCATCAAGGGCTATGTTCTCCCTTATTTTCTGGTTTACCAGGTCTTCCACTTTACTGATTTCTTCGGGTGTCATGGCCGCGTAATGCGAAAAATCGAACCGGGTGATTTTATCGTTTACCAGCGAGCCCTTCTGTTCAACGTGCCTGCCCAATACTTGCCGGAGTGCGGCATGCAACAGGTGTGTAACGCTGTGGTTGTTCATGGTAAGCCTGCGCTTACCAGCCGAAACAACGGCATGAACAGGTTGTGAAAGATCAGCCGGCAGTTTTTCGGTAAAATGAACAATCAGTTCGTTTTCCTTTTTTGTATCAGTAACCGGAATCTTTTCGCCATTCACCTCAAGGTAGCCGGTATCGCCCACCTGCCCGCCACTTTCGGCATAGAACGGGGTTTTATCGAACACCAGTTGAAATACTTCTTTACCCTTTTGCTTGAGTTTTCGGTATTTGATTATTCGCACCTGTGCCTGCAGGTTTTCGTAACCGATAAACTCGGTTGCGGCATCATCGCCAACCAGCACCCAGTCGCCTGCTTCTTTTACGGCATCGGATTTGGAGCGGGCTTTCTGTTTCTCCATTTCAACCTGAAATCCTTTTTCATCAACGGCAAACCCGCGTTCGCGGGCGATTAATGAGGTAAGGTCAAACGGAAAACCATAAGTGTCATACAACTCAAACGCAACAGTGCCAGGAACACCTCCCCGCTTAAATTCGGGTTCAAGTCCTTCAAAGCGCTTCAGTCCCTTGTCAAGTGTTTTCAAAAATGATTGCTCCTCCTCAAAAATTACTTTACCCACGTAATCTTTCTGCGATTCGAGCTCGGGGAATACTTCCTTAAGTTGCGCGCCCAGCACAGGCACTAATTTATAGAGGAATGGCTCCTTAAAATTAAGAAAGGTAAAACCATACCGCACCGCCCTGCGCAGGATGCGCCTGATAACATACCCTGCCCCGGTGTTGGAGGGCAACTGGCCATCGGCAATGGCAAAGGCAACAGCACGAATGTGATCGGCCAGAACCCGGATGGCAACATCAGTTTTTTCGGAAGCTCCGTATTGTATCCCACAGGCTTCCGATATAAAGTCCATAAGCGGTTTGAAAACCGTTGTATCGTAAGTTGAAGTTTTTCTTTGGATGGCCATGCACAAGCGCTCGAAGCCCATGCCTGTGTCAACATGTTGTGACGGAAGTTTCTCCAGTGAACCATCGGCTTTGCGGTTGAATTCCATAAACACCAGGTTCCAGATTTCAATAACCTGGGGATGGTCGGCATTGACCAAATCCCTACCGGGTTTTCGTTTTATTTCGTCCTCCGTCCGTAGATCAATATGTATCTCCGAGCACGGACCACACGGGCCGGTATCGCCCATCTCCCAGAAGTTGTCTTTCTTCTTTCCGTAAAGAATGCGGTCGGCCGGTAAAATCTGTTTCCAGAACTTCAACGCATCATCATCAGCCGGAAGGTTGTCATCCTTATCGCCACCGAAAACAGTAGCATACAACCTGTCCTTCGGTAAGTTGTACACTTCGATAAGTAATTCCCATGCCCATGCAATGGCTTCTTTTTTAAAGTAGTCGCCAAACGACCAGTTGCCGAGCATTTCGAACATGGTGTGGTGGTACGTGTCAATGCCTACTTCTTCCAGGTCGTTGTGTTTGCCGCTTACGCGGAGGCACTTTTGCGTATCGGCAATGCGAACACTTTTTGGTGTACCGTGCCCAAGAAAATAATCTTTAAACTGCACCATACCCGAGTTGGTAAACAACAGGGTGGGATCGTTTTTCAACACCAGTGGTGCTGACGGAACAATCAAATGTCCTTTGTTTTTAAAGAAATCAAGGAATTTTTGCCGTATCTCGCCCGAATCCATCAAATCCGTAACCTTTTAACTCTGCTGATTTTTAGTATCTTAGCCCGCGCGATTTAAAACGCGTTACATTCAAGCGACAAAATTAAGCAGAATAGTGGGATTGGGTTGATTTCGCTTGCATTTTTAGAAAAATGGCCAACACGAAGTTCAGATACAACCCCGCTACCTGCCGGTACGAGCCTGCAAGAACTTCGGCCTCTCAAATTTTGCTTTACAGTTTCTCGCTGCTCCTAATGAGTGCCATTTTGTTTGGCTGCCTTACCTACCTGCAGGGAAGGTTTTTTACAACACAGGCAACACGTGAACTGCGTGCCGAAAACAGCGCCTTACAAAAACACTACGCTATTCTCAATTCCCAACTCAAGGCGCTTGATGCTTCGCTTGCGGGCATCAGGGAAACTGAAACAAAGGTTGAATCGAAACTTTTTAGTGAGCCCGTAGCCCGGGCGACCAGTAAAAAAACTGAGTACAGAATTCCCTCCGGAATTAAGGAAGCGCAGGAACTTCTTCTGACACTAAAAAACAAAATCAACGAATCACGGCAAAAGGCTGAATGGCACAATTACCAGTACGCAGTATCGCTTCATCTGACAGCACGCGATAAATCAACCGTTTCAGCCTGGCCAACGGGGCAGCCGGTATCTAAAACCCACCTGGCTGTTGCCTCCGGTTTCGGTTTGCGGATTCACCCGTTCCACAAAGGAGTTTATCAACACCAGGGTATTGATTTTGCCGCCCCCAAAGGCACACCCGTTTATTGCACCGGAGCAGGTAAAGTTGTGGATACAGGCAAAAGCAACCTGGAAGCGGGTTATGGTAACTATGTAGAGATCGATCACGGCAACGGCATTATTACCCGGTATGCACACCTGCACGAGGTTGCCGTGAAACCCGGACAAGCAATTGAAAAAGGTGAAGTCATCGGATCGGTTGGTATGAGCGGTGGTGCCTCCGCCCCTCACCTTCACTACGAAATTATGCGCGATGGTGAGCAGGTTAACCCGATGTTGTTTATGATGGACGGCCTGACCAGCAGGGAATTTACCCGGTTGGCCGCACAGGCCGAAAAACGAAACCAATCGCTTGACTAATGGCGGCCCCGCATTTTACATATAACCTCCACACCTGCCAGTACGAACCGGTTTACCTTACGGGAAAACGCCTCCTTAAAAAATCGGCTGTCTTTTTAACACTTGCTTTGATTATCTCTTCGGCTACATTTAGCTGGTACATGAACCGGTTCAGCCCTATTGAAGAGCAATTGCAACGCAAGCGAAACAAGGCCCTGCTTGCGCAATGGCAGGCTCTTAACAACCAGGTTGCAGGGCGCCAGAAAACCTTAACAACCCTGGCCGAACAGGATGACCACACCTACCGCGTAATTCTTGATTTACCTGCCCTGTCGGCCGGGCAACGCCTGGCCGGTGCCGGTGGTGCTGAAAAAAATTATCCGGCAGAGGTACGGAAATATCCGCTGATACTGGAAAGTTATAAGCAGATAGACCGGCTCAAACACCAGGCTGAAGTTGAACAGCAGTCATTTAACCAATTGAGCGAAACTGCCACAATAAAAAACACGATGTGGGCTTCGCGGCCTGCCATTCAGCCGGTTGATAACCGCGAGCTTACCCGCCTGCACACCACGTTTGGGTTACGCATGCACCCGATCTTCAACGTACTAATGGATCACAAGGGACTTGATTTTACAGCACCAAAAGGCGCCCCGGTTTATGCCACGGGCGATGGCCGCGTTTCAATGGCCTATTTCTCAGGCTCCTACGGTAATGTAATTTTTATTGACCACGGTTTCGATTATGAAACACGCTATGCGCACCTGTATAAGTTCAATGTTACGCCCGGGCAGTTTGTTAAGCGGGGCCAACTCATCGGCTACGTAGGCAATACCGGCATTTCGGTATCTCCTCACCTGCATTACGAAGTTTTTTACAAAGGCCAGGCAGTTAACCCGATTTATTTCTTCCAACGCGACCTCAGCAACCTGGAGTATCGAAAACTTATTCAAACAGCCGGCAAATCGGAGTCATCATTAGACTGATCCAACGCCACCAATTCAATAACCTGGTACAGGAAAACTTGTTTTTATCATGCCTGGTTCCGTTGCGGTCGGAACGAACCATCTTTTTTTGAATGATAAGGGCCTGCCGGAAGGATACGACAATATGCGGATACCCATATTTGTTTTTATTTGCATCAAAGTTTGTTCATGCGCTTTATTACTACGGCTGTACTATCCGCAACAGTAATTCTGGCATTGGGCCAGGAAATAAAACCGGTAACCATCATCGGGGTTGGCGATATTATGATGGGAACTTCTTATCCTGAACCTGTGCTGCCTCCTGAAAACGGAAAATACCTGATGAAGGAAGTTGAAGATGTGCTGCGCGATGCCGATGTAACCATGGGCAACCTGGAAGGTGTGTTACTCGATGAAGGCGGCACACCTAAAACCTGCCGCGACCCCAAAG